>CALNBU010000355.1 GCA_937875615.1 uncultured Archangium sp. | reverse complement strand
GAACGAAGTCACGTTCAACGCCGGCCTGCTGGCGCTGATGTACGCGCTGTGGGTGCCGGAGGCCGACAAGGCCGGCGGCGTGCTGGAGACGCTGGCCCGACAGCTGGCGCCCCGCTGAGGGCGCAGGTCACGACTGCTGCACGGTGTACAGCACCGAGAACTGCATCGCGGCGCACACCAGCACCATCAGGTGCATCACCTCGTGGTAGCCGAACACCGCGGGGTCTGGGTTGGGCCAGCGGCGCGCGTACACCAGCGCCCCCAGGATGTAGATGGCCGACGAGACCAGCATCACCGACACGCGCAGCCAGCCCAGCAGCGGCGGCAGCGACAACAACATGGGCAGCGCGCACAGCCCCAGCACCACGTAGAGGCCGGCCCGAATCCACCGCGGGCCGTAGTTGTTCGCCGCAGCGTAGGCGATGCCGCCCAGGTTCCCCAGCCACATGCCGATGAGCCCCCAGGTGGCGGTGTGCGGAGAGACCAGCGCGGCGAAGGGCGTGTAGGTGCCGGCGATGAGGAGAAAGACGCCCACGTGGTCGGCCATGCGCAGCCGGCGCCGCGCCTCGTGGCTCCACATCGGCTTGTGGTACAGCGCCGAGAGCCCCAGCATCAGCGACAGCGTCCCCGCGTAGATGAGCCCCGCGGCCCAGCGCCACCCCTGCACCGGCGCCACCGCCATCACGTAGACGCCGGCCAACGAGGCGAGGAAGCCGTAGAAGTGGAGGACGCCGCGGTAGCGCGGCTTCACCTTCTCCTGCAGGTTCACGGTGTCGGGCGGGAGCGAAGACGTCACGGAGCCGGCGGCGTCTACTTCACTTCACGTCTTTCCACACGCCCATGACGTCGTCGCTGGCCTGCCAGTCGAGGCGCCCCAACCCGCGCGGGACGTTGGCCGCCGTCGCGGTGAACCAGACGACGCGGTCGGAGCGCTCGGAGCCGATGGCGAAGTAGCCCTTCGTCGCCGGCTCGAGCGCGAGCTCGTAGAAGCCGTTCTCCTGCGTGCGCGACGTGGACCGCGGCTCGGGCACGCCGCCGTCGTCGCCGGCGCGCAGGGGGCTGTCATCGAACCAGCCGACGGGCGCGCCCACGCGCGGCTGGCCCAGACAGGCCTCGCCCTCGCACGCGTCGGTCAATTGACCGTACAGCCCCTGGGTGATGGTGAGCTGCGACTCGACCTCGGAGCCGAGGCAACTGCTGAGCGACGACGCGACGACGAGCACACTCCAGCGCATGGCCCGGCTTCATACCCGGTCCGTCACGGGCGCGCGCCGCCTCGTTTCCCCCGCGGGCGACAGCCGCGCGCGATTCATGCTCGATTGCGCGCCCGTGAGCACCAGGACGCTTCGTGCACAGCTCGAGCAGCTGCAACTGGAAGCCCGCACCTTCCGGCAGCTGGAGTCGGACGGAGACGAGACG
>CALNBU010000354.1 GCA_937875615.1 uncultured Archangium sp. | reverse complement strand
CCTCAGGCGCGACCGGATTTCGCCGAAGGATGTAAACCATTCGCGCCCTCGCCGCATCCAATCCTCGATCCCATCCCACAGGAACGCCCATGTCCCGCCACGCCGCCACCTCCGCCTGTTCGCGCTGGAGCCGGGCGAGGAGCGACTGACGCTCGAGGGCGCGGCGGGCCAGCACCAGCGACTCACGGTGCTGCTTCAGGGCCCCTACCGGCGCGCGCTGCAGCCGCGTCCGCAGCGAGGCCACCACCGCCTGACGGGCCCGCAGCTGCGCGCGCGGCTGGAGCCGTCCCAGGCGCTCCTTCAGACCAGCCAGCCGGGCCCGCTCGCCACGCGCGCGCCGGCTCAACACCGTGCGGAGGCGCTCGGAGGCGTCGGCCAGCCCCAGGCGCAGCGTGGTGAGCCGCCGATGTGGATCCGGCAGCGCCGCGCGGGCGTGCCGCAGCTCCGCCCGCTCGCGCGCCAGCACCTTCTCCATCGCCCGGCGCAGCCGCTGATGCTGGGTGGAGACCCCGTGGAGGAGGTCCGCCAGCACCGGGGCGACCAGCTCGGCGGCGGCGGAGGGCGTCGGCGCGCGGTGATCGGCCACCAGATCACACAGCGTGACGTCGATCTCATGCCCCACCGCCGAGACCACCGGCACCGGGCACTCCCACACCGCGCGGGCCACCACCTCTTCGTTGAAGGTCCAGAGATCATCGACGCTGCCGCCGCCGCGGGTCACCACGATGAGATCCACCGCCTGCCGCCCCAGCATGCGCAGCGCACGACGTACCTCGAAGGCCGCGCCGTCGCCCTGCACCCGCGCGTCAGCGACCAGCACCGAGAGCCGCGGGTGACGCCGGTGCACCACCTTGAGGAAGTCCTGCAGCGCCGCCCCGGTGAGGCTGGTCACCACGCCCACCCGCGCCGGAAGCTGCGGCAGCGGGCCTCACCCAACAGTCCCCCCTTCAGCAGCTTCGCCTTGAGCTGCTCGAAGGCCAGCGCCCGGGCCCCGACCCCCTCCGGCTCGATGCGGTTGACGATGAGCGAGTACCGGCCGTGCGGCTCATAGACGTTGAGCGACCCCTCCACGATGACGGCCATGCCCTCCTTGAGCGCGAAGCGGAGGCCACGCGCGGTGGTCGCCCACACCTTCACGTCGAGTGACGCGCGCTTGTCCTTGAGCGCGAAGTAGAGGTGTCCTGCGGAGTTGGCGCCGCGGAAGTTGGAGATCTCTCCGCGCACCAGCACCCGCAAGAACGAGGGCTCCAGCGCGTCCTTCACCTGCGCGGTCAGCTCCGAGACTGACAGCACCTGCGGCGCCGCTCGCGGAGCGCTGGGGGCCCTGCGGGTGACGGGCGCGGACCGGGGAGCAGGCGCTCCCTCCCGGGCCTCGCGACGGACCGGCTCGGTCGTGAAGAAGTCTCCCTGCTTCGAGGTCACCGCGACAGCTCGGTGATCCAGCGCTGCGCCTTCTGGTGGGTCTCGTCGTCCTTGGGGGTCATGCTCAAGACCTCCTTGAACAGGCGCAGCGCCTCGTCGGGGCTGGTCTCCTTGAGCTGGTAGCCGCGGAGGTACACGTCCTTCGCCTGGTTCCGCGCCTCGGAGAGGATGCTCTGCGCGCCCGGATGACTTGGCTCGGCCTCCAGCACCTTGCGCGCGTAGTCGATGGCCCGCTGCCAGCTCTGCGTGGTCTTCGCCTGGCTGGCCTTCACGAACAACTTGGAGACCAACTGGGTCCGCACCGGCTTCGAGAGCTCGCTCGACTGTCCGCCGGCGATCTTCTTGTCGAGCTGGTACAGCGACACCAGGTCGTTCTCGCTCAGGTCCTCCAGGCGCTTGGACTTGCTCTCGAACTCCTTGATCTGCGCCTCGATGGCCCGGCACTGCGAGAACTTGTTGGCGCAGGCCTGCGCCAGCGAGAGCGCCCCCGCAGCGTCGCCGTTGCGGAAGCGCTGCTGCACCTCGAGCCACGGCGTGTCCGGCGCGACCGGCGCCACCGACGGGTTCTTGATGCGCTCGATGGCGTTGAGCGCCTGCTTCTTGAGCTCCATCGTCTCGCGATCGTCCGGACGCACCACCAGGATGTCGTCACACATCGCCACCAGCTGCTCCATCTTCGCCAGGTCCGACGCGAACGACACGAACTGCCGCCCCTCGGCGATCTTCTCCCCGGCCCGGGCGTCGAGGGCGCTCTTGAGCTCCGCCAGCTTCGCCTCCTGGGTGGTGGTCTTCACCTTCGCCAACGCGCCGTGCGCCAGGGCGAGCTCTCCACGGGCCAACGACGCCGCCGCGTCGGAGAGCAGCTTCTGCGCCGGAATCTCATTGGCCGCCCGAGACAGGTAGTTCTCGACCTGCTTGGGCTCGTACTCGGGGTCCGTCTCCTGCATATCCCTCAGCTTCGCCTGCGCGCCCTCCCAGTCGCCCTGTCGCACCAGCGACTTGGCCTCCTTGAAGAGCGTCGCCATCTCGAGCTGATGCGCGGCGAGCTGAGCGCGCGCCGCCGCCGCCTGCATCTCCTGCTTCTGGGAAATGGCCTTTCCGCCCACCAGCGCCGCCAACATCACCACCGAGACACCGCCGACGATGAGCAGGATCTTCCGCTTCTTCTTGCGAACCGCCTCCGGATCCTCCGCCTGCCTGGAGGTTCGCACCGGCCTGCCTCGCGCAGGGCGATCGACCCGGCCCAGGGTGCGCGCAGTGCGCACCGGCGCACGTCGGCCCACGGCCCCTGCGTCCTGCGCCTCCGCGGTGGCCCCAGCGGCCGAGTACTCCAGCTCGGTGTCCCCCAGGGTGATGACATCGCCCTCGCCCAGCGCGGTCTCGTCGGCCAGCGGCTCGCCGTTCAAGAGCGTCCCGTTGCCGCTGCCGAGGTCACTGAGCGCCCAGCCGTCAGGCGTCTTGCGGACCAGCGCGTGTTTACGACTCACCGAGGTGTCGTTGATCGACACCGGGTTGTCCGCGGAGCGCCCGATGACCAGCTCATCGCCGTCGAGCGGGAACGACTGCCCCTCGGCGGGCCCTGCGCGCGCGGTCAGCGTGGCGGGCGGCGAGGCAGGTCGAGAGACGGGGCGGTTGGCCTGAGAGGGCCGTCGGGCGGGCACCGAGCCCGTCGAGGAGGGGCGGCGTGGAGCCTGGCGCTGCGGAGGAGCCATCGTCCGGTCACCCTCCTGCTGCGTTGCCGAACATGAAGGCGAAGACGATGGGACCGAAGAGCACCATGAACACCGTGGGGAAGATGCAGGCGATGAGCGGGAAGAGCATCTTCACCGGGGCCTCGTTGGCCAGCTTCTCCGCACGCTGGGTCCGCTCGATGCGCAGCTGCGTCGACTGGATGCGCAGCACCTTGCCGAGCGACGTTCCCATCTTGTCGGCCTGGATGAGCGCGGTCACGAACTGACTGAGCGCCGGGAGGTCTACCCGGGCGATCATCGACTTGAGCGCCTCCTCGCGAGTCTTGCCCATCTTGAGCTGCTTGAGCACCAGCGACAGCTCTTCGCGCAGCGGCCCGCCCTTGCCCTTGTCGACCACCTTGGCCAGCGCCGCGGTGAAGTCGAGGCCGGCCTCCACCGAGAGCGTCAGGAGGTCGAGGTTGAACGGCAGCGCGCGGGAGATCTGAAGGTGCCGCTTCGCCACCTGATCGTTCACCCAGATGAGCGGATAGAAGAACCCGATCAAGGCCACCACCAGCGACCAGGCGAGGTTGAAGTCGAGCATGTTCATCAAGACGAGCCCGAACACCAGCGCGCCGAGGAAGCCGAGCTCTTGCAGCGCCATGATGTCTTCGGGCTTGTAGGCGGAGGGCTCTCCGGCCTTCACCAGGCTCCTGCGCATCTTGTCTTCGTAGCCCGGCCAGATGAAGCGACGGTTCATCACGCCCAGCTTGCGCACCACCACCGAGCCGGCGCCCGACACACCGCCGGCCGACTCCTCACTGACCTCGATGAAGAACGGCGCCAGCGAATTGGAGACCCCCAGCCCCAGCATTCCCACCGCGCCGGCGAAGAGGAGCGCCGAAAGACCGATCAGGATCGTGACCCATAAATCTCCCATCGTCGAAGTCTCCGGTCAGATGTCGATGTTGGTGATGCGGCGGATCAGGAGCACGCCCATGATCTCCATCACCATGATGGAGAACACCAGCACGTAGCCGAAGATGTGATCGAGCATCGGCTGCATCAGATCGGGCCGCATGTAATTGAGCACCACGCCCAGGATGAGCGGCATCGAGGACACCACCCAGCCCTGCAGCTTGCCCTGCGCGGTCAGCGCGTCGATCTTGCCTTCCAGGCGAAAGCGCTCGCGGATGGTCACCGACAGCGTCTCGTACATCTCGGCCATGTTGCCGCCGAGCTGCCGGGAGATGTTGGTGGCGGTGGAGACCAGCTCCAGGTCGTCGCTGCCCACCCGCTTGCTCATGTTGTTGAGCGCCTCCTCCAGCGGCACGCCCAGCTTGGCCTCCTTCACGAAGAGCCCGAACTCCTGCTGCAGCGGGGGCAGCGCGTCCTTCGACACCTGCTCGATCGACTGCTGGAAGGTCAGGCCCGCCTTGAAGGCGTTGGCCATGGCCTGCAGCGCGTCGACCAGCTGGGTGTTGAACTTCCGGATTCGCTTCTGCCGGTAGTGCTTCACCATCAACATCGGGAGAAAGAAGCCGAAGATGAACGCGCCCACCGCCACCAGCGGGTTGATGACCAGGTAGGAAAAGCCGCCGAGGATGATCATCGAGGCGATGTTCAGCACCAGCATCTGCCGGGGATCGATGAACAGGAACATGTCGCTCAAGTCGTTCATCGACTTGACGATGTAGCGCTCCTGGTACTGCTCGTAGGCCTTCCCCAGCACGCTCATCACCACGAGCGTGAGGAAGAACGTACTCGCGGCGAACAACAGACTGGCGATGGCGATGAACATTGCGGCCGCTCCTTCCCGTGGACTACTCGGCCACCGTTCCCGCGCGCGAGTCGGTCGCGGAGTTGCCGCGGATGACCTGAATCGTCGAGAAGCGCTTCTGCTGCAGCACCTTGGTGCGCTCGCCGGAGAGCAGCGTGTTGATGGTGGCCCGGCCGCGGTCGTCCATGGTGTCGGTGTCCTCTTCGTTGCGCAGCGAGAGCGTCAGCGTCCCGAGCTCCTGGCTGAGCACCAGGATCTCCGCCTCTTCGGGGATCACCAGCAGCGAGACGTTGTTGTACGAGCGCTCGTTCTCCGGCACCAGGTTCACGTTGGTGGTGCCGGTGATCTTGCCGGTGGCGAGGATGATCACGTTCTGCAGCAGCGTCACCGCCACCTGCTCGTTGGTGTTGGGATCCTTGAAGGTGCCGATGATGTCGACGTGATCGTTCGGCCGCACCCAGCCACCCACCGCGGCCACGCCCTTGGCGTCGATGGTGATGGCGCGCGCCTTGCGCTGCACCTTGGTCGACAGCTTCTCGGCCGCCTTGGAGGTCTCGAACTGACTCCACAGGAGCGGGTCGCCCGCCTGCACCGCGACCAGCACCTTCTGTCCGGAAATGTAGCCGGCCGAGTCGGGCTTCACGACCGACGAGGTCACGAACTGCTCCGGAATCGAGCGCTGGCTGATCATGTCCATCGTCACCACGGTGCCCTCGGAGACGTCGACGTTGGCGACGATCACCGGCACCAGGTTCCAACCCTTGCGCGCGTTCTCAGCCCTCTTCTCGAGCGACGACCAGGACACGATGAGGCCCGCGATGAACAGCACCACGGCGACGATGATGGGAGCTTTGCCTTTGAGCATGCACGTTCCTTCAAACAGGGTCCGTCAAACGGCCGCAAGCGCCCAAAAGGCGCCAGAAGTCGCGGTGATGCTAGCAGGTCGCGCGCGCACGCTGTCAAACAGATGTTCGACGCGCCGTGACGAGGTCGTCACGGGAATCGGAGCACGAATTCAGAACGGCAGGCTGAGCGAGTACATGTACGTGTCGTAGTGCACCTGGTAGGCGCGGAGGAAGAGGTCGATGACGCTCATGCGCTCTCCGCGCCAGCCGTCGTTGACGGGGATCATCTTCACCGACGACATCAACGCCAGCACCAGCACCAGCACCCAGGTGAGCGCCGAGTACTCGACCATGGCCTGACCGCGGGGGCTGTTCCGACGTCCGGCACGCATCCTCGAAGCAGCTTGCCACAGGGGCGCGTCGCGCACACCCGGGCCGTCACCCGCGCGACTCAGTGCGATGACGCGGGCTGCGGCGCCTGCTCCGCCCCGGCCGGTGCCCGCTGCTGAGCGCCGCGCCGACGGGTGAGCGCCTGCGCCGCGCTCGACCCGGGAAACTCCGAGAGCAGCGCGTCGCAGTAGGGGTCGGCCTGCACCCACTGACCCAGGCCCTCGTAGCCGTCGCAGAGGAACCGGAGCGCGTCGAGGCGCTGCGACCCCACCGGCCGCAGGGCGAGCGCCTCCGCGGCGAACCGCACCTGCCCCGCCAGATCTCCCTTCGTCGCGGCCGCCCGCGCGGCGTCCAGCCCGGTGGCCGCCGCCTGCTCGCGCTTCCGCGCCGCCAACTTCGCCTCTCCGTCTGCGCCCGCCTTCTCGACCGCGATCAACGCCTCTGTGTCGGCCGCGCTGTCCGACGCGCTCTCCTGGGCGCGCGAACCCAGCGACATGCTCTCCAGCTTCTTCGCCGCGGGTGCGGGGGCGCTCGCCTTGAGCGGCTCCGGAACCGCCTGCTGAGCCCCGCGGGCCGTCGCGTCACTGAAGTTGGAGCGCTCCTCCTCGAGGCGTCCTCCGCCAGCGGCCCCCTTCGCCGAGGCGCCCGACAGTCCGTAGCTGGACGAAGGCCGCGACTCCGCCGCCGCGTTCACGCTC
>CALNBU010000353.1 GCA_937875615.1 uncultured Archangium sp. | reverse complement strand
GCCGCGCCACCCCGCGGTGGCCGCCGGCTGGGGTTGACCGGGGTGGGGGCTTCGCTCACGGCTCGCCGGGGCGCGGGCCCTCGACGCCGAGCTTCCGCGCCGCGATGCCCAGCAGCAACCACCCGGTGAGGAACAGCAGGCCGCCCAGCGGCGTCACCGCGCCCAGCGGTCGCGCGCCGGTGAGCGCCATCACGTAGAGGCTGCCGGAGAAGAGCAGGACGCCGCCCGCGAAGCTCCAGGCCGCCCACGACGGAAAGCGCCCGGCCACGTGCGACGCCAGCACCGCCACCAGCCCCACCGCCAGCGCGTGGATGAGGTGGTAGCGCGCGCCGGTCTCCCACCAGGCGAGGCGGTCGGTCGCGTCGGGCAGTCCCGACAGGAAGCGCTTGAGCCCGTGCGCGCCGAAGGCGCCGAGCGAGACGCCGGTGAAGCCGAGGAACGCCGTGAGGTAGGTGAGGTTCCGGTCCATGCGTCGCTCTTAGCGCCGGCGGGGCCTCCGTCGAAGCGCGCCGCGACCGGCCAGCGTCAGCGGAGCTCGAGGTGTCGAGAAGCCGGGCTTCACCCGCGGCGCGCACCGCTGGCCAGCGTGACGCGGTGCGCTTCGCGGAATTGGTGCCGGTGGGGAGGAAGGGGCCTATACGTGCGCCCCGTGAGCTTCGTCATCGGTGTACCGACCGAGTCGCTGCGCGGCGAGAAGCGCGTCGCGGCGACCCCAGAGTCCATTCAGAAGTTCCTCGCGCGCGGGTTGAAGGTGCGGGTGGAGAAGGGCGCGGGCCTCGCGGCGGGCATCGCCGACGAGGCGTACGTCGCCGCCGGGGCGGAGGTGGTGGACGACGCGTGGGGCAGCGACGCGGTCTTCAAGGTGAGGCCGCCCACGCAGGACGAGGCCGCGAAGTTGAAGGAGGGCGCGCTGCTGGTGTCCTTGATTCAGCCCGCCAGCAATCCGGGGTTGGTGGAGGCGCTCGCCGCGCGCCGCGCCACCGTGCTGGCGTTGGAGAAGGTGCCGCGCGTCACCCGCGCGCAGAAGATGGACGTGCTCTCATCGATGGCCAACCTCTCGGGGTACCGCGCGGTGGTGGAGGCCGCGGCGCACTACCAGGGCTTCTTCTCGGGGCAGATGACGGCGGCCGGCGCCACGCCGCCCGCGAAGGTGCTGGTCATCGGCGCGGGCGTGGCCGGGCTGGCCGCGGTG
>CALNBU010000352.1 GCA_937875615.1 uncultured Archangium sp. | reverse complement strand
GTCGCGTCCTCCGCGCTGATGGGGCAGGCGCGCCTCCGCGCCGCCGACCACCTCCGGCGGTTGCCCATGGGCTTCTTCACCCAACACCGCAGCGGTGAGGTGGCCGGCGTCTTGACCACCGACCTGGCCCTCGTCGAGGACATCTGGTCACACGTCATCGGCATCTTCACCGCCAGCTTCGCGATGCCGCTGCTGGTGGGCACGGGCCTGTGCTTCATCGACCTGAGGCTGGGCCTGGTGGTGTTGGCCACGCTGCCGGCCGCGCTGCTGGTGCTGGCCGCCACCACGCCAATCTTCGTGCGCGAGGTCGAGGCGGTGCTCGACGCGGTGGGCGACGTCAGCGCCCGCCTCGTGGAGTACGTCCAGGGCATCGCCGTGCTGCGCGCCTTCGGCCGCGTCGGGCCGGTCTACCAGCGGTTGGTCGGCGCCATGGAGCGGCTGCGCGACGCGCTCATCCGCACCGAGGTGCTGCCCTCGCCGCTGCTCTCGTTGTTCGGGCTGGTCGCGGAGGCGGGGCTGGTGCTGGTCGCGCTCGCGGGGAGCGCCTGGTTGCTCGACGGCAGCCTCGACGCCGGCACCCTGCTGGTCTTCCTGGTGGTGACGGTGGGCGTCACCCGGCAGATCTCCGACCTGGCGGTGTCGCTGCTCATGCTCCGCGCCTCGCAGCGGGCGCTCAAGCGCGTCGACGCGCTGCTCGCCGAACCGACGCTAGCCGAGCCCGCGGCACCGGCGCCCGCCCCCTCTCGCTTCGACGTCACCCTCGAAGACGTCACCTTCGCCTACGAAGCGCAGCGCGTGCTGCACGGGGTGACCGCGCACTTCCCCGAGCGCTCGTTGACCGCCATCGTCGGCCCCTCCGGCTCGGGGAAGTCGACGCTGGTGCACCTCGTCGCCCGACTGTGGGACGTGAAGCGTGGCGAAGGCGCGGTGCGCATCGGCGGCGTCGACGTGCGCGACCTCCCCTTCGAAGCGCTGCACCAACACCTGGCCAGACTCTTCCAGGACGTGGTGCTGTTCTCAGGCACGGTGCGTGAGAACCTGTTGGTCGGTCGACCCGACGCCTCGCAGGAGGACCTCGAGCGCGCGGCCAGGGCGGCCCTGGCCCACGACTTCATCTGTGCGCTGCCGCAGGGCTACGAGACGGTGCTCTCCGAGGGCGGCGGCTCGCTCTCGGGAGGCCAGCGGCAACGACTCTCCATCGCCCGCGCCATCCTCAAGGACGCGTCCATCGTGCTGCTCGACGAAGCGACGGCCTCGGTCGACGCCTCGGCCGAGGCTGAGCTGCAGCGAGCCATCGACGAGTTGGTGAAACACAAGACGGTGGTGGTCATCGCGCACCGCCTGCGCACGGTGCGCCGCGCGCAACACATCCTGGTGCTGAAGGAGGGTCGCGTGGTCGAGGCCGGCACCCACGACGCACTCCTCTCGCGCGCGGGCATCTACGCGGGGCTGTGGAACGAGCAGATGCGCGCGAAGGGCTGGCGCCTCGCGAAGCCTCCTCCTGCCCCTGGAGTCCCGACCTGATGACCCGCATCAAGCTCACCGGCGTTCCCGAGACGATGTTGTGGACGCTCCACAACCGCGCCGCCGAGGCCGCCAAGCCCAACGGCTTCCTGAAGGACCCCGACTGCGTCCGCATCTACCAGTCCATCGACTACGACTTCGTGGGGAGCTTCGGCCCGCCGGACGGCTCTCATCCGCTCCGCTCGAAGCTCTTTGACCACGTCGTCGTGCCGTGGTGCGCGGCCCACCCCGGCGGAACGGTGGTGGAGCTGGGCGCGGGGCTCGAGACTCAGTTCCAGCGGGTCGACGACGGCCGGGTGCGCTGGCTGTGCGTCGACGTGCCCGAGGCCATCGAGGTGCGCGAGCGCTTCCTGCCGCCCACCGACCGCTGCCGCTCGGTGAAGAAGAGCGCGCTCGACCTCACCTGGCTCGACGAGGTGGACCCCGCTTCGCCGACCTTCGTCTCAGCCCAGGGGCTGCTGATGTACTTTCAGCCCGACGAGGTCCGGCACCTCTTCACCACCATCGTGGAGCGACTCCCCGGAGTGGAGCTGCTCTTCGACACCATTCCCCACTGGTTCTCGCGAAAGACGCTCGCCGGCTACCAGAAGACCCCGGGCTACCGCGCACCGCCCATGCCCTGGGCGGTAAACCCCAACGAGCTCGCGCCGCTGCTGCGCTCGTGGAACGAACGGGTGACCGAGGTGACGACCGGGGGCTCGGGCTACCCGCGGACGCTCTCGGGGCTGACGCTCCGGCTCTTCGCGGCGCTCCCCATGCTGCGCGCGCTGACACCCACCATCGCCCACGTCCGTACGCGGTCTTAATTGACTTTGATTTTCAGAATTCGTACTTGAAAAACCGGTTTTACTCTCTCCGAGGTCTTCATGTCGCATCGTGTGCTGCCGTGGTTGTTGTCCGCCTTCCTGTTTGCCTGCCCCACGCCCTCGGAACACGACGCGGGCACAGGCGGAGGAAGCGCGACGGGCGGCGGCAGCG
>CALNBU010000351.1 GCA_937875615.1 uncultured Archangium sp. | reverse complement strand
AAGATGCCGGCGAAGCCGAAGACGCCCACGCCGCCCAGCAGCCCGACGAAGACCAGCAGCGTGGAGGCCTTGCTGTTGCCGGAGATGATGAGCGGCCGCACCACGTTGTCGCTGCCGGCCACCAGCACCACGCTCCAGAGGATGAGGAAGATGGCCCAGCCCATCTGGCCCTGCGCGAAGAGCGTCAGCACCGCCGGGACCCACACCAGCGCGGTGCCCACGATGGGAATCAACGAGGCCACCGCGCCCAGCGCGCCGAAGACCAGCGGCGAGGGCAGCCCGGCGATGGCGAAGCCGATGCCCACCAGCGTGCCCTGCACCAGCGCCGTCACCAGGGTGCCCAGCACCACCGCGCGGGTGACGCCGCCCAGCGTCTCCGCCAGCGCCTCTTTGCGAGAGGGCATCATGGGGATGAGCCGGCTGGTGCGCTCCACCCACTGCTTGCCGTCGCGGAGGAAGAAGAACAGCAGGAACATGGTCAGGCCGAACTGGCTGACGATGCTCAGGGTGCCCACCAGCACCGTGCCCGACAGCGCCGCCACCCGTTGCAGCGCCTCCTGCGCGGCCTCGCTGGCGGCGGCGAGAATCTGCTCCGTCGACATCGCGGTGTAGTGCTCGGCCTTCTCGAGCAGCGCCTGCACCGGGCGGAACTCCAGCACCAGCTGCAGCGCCGGGAGGTCGCGCGCGGCCGCCTGCTCCTGGAATTGTCGGAGAAGGTCGCCGCCCTGTCGCAGCAGGGCGAAGCCGAAGAGCGCCACCGGGCCCAGCACCGTGAAGAAGGCCGCGCCCGTCAGCAGCCCGGCGGCCTGGTTGGGGCCCCGCCTGGCCAGCAGCTTGAGGTTGGTCGGGTAGAGCATGAAGGCCAGCAGCGCGGCCCACATGATGGGCACCGCGAAGGGCGTGAGGAGCCGCACCAGCAGGTAGGCCAGCACCGCGAAGGTGACGAGGCCGAAGACGCGCGCGTAGTACCGGGAGGAGCTCACAATCGGCGTAGTCTACGGCGTCTCCGGGGCGGTGATTGCCTTCTTTGCCTCAGTCGCGCGCGCGGCGGACCACGCTGTCGACCAGCAGCAGCAGCACCCCCGTCACCACCGCCACGTCGGCGACGTTGAAGGCCGGCCAGTGCCGCTCTCCGAGGCGCAGGTCGACGAAGTCGATGACGAAGCCGCGCAGCAGCCGGTCGAGGTAGTTGCCGGCGGCGCCGCCCAGCACCAGCGGGAGGCCCCAGCGCGCGAAGCGCTCGTCGCGCGCGCCCCGCAGTTGCCGGAAGTAGAAGAAGACCAGCACCGCCGCGCCGGCGGCGACGAGGTGGAACAGCGGCACCCGGAAGCGCTCGGGCACGCCGCGGAAGAGGCCGAAGGCCGCGCCCTGATTTTCGGTGTAGCGCAGCCGCACCACCTCTCCGGAGAAGATGACGTGGGCCTTCGGGGTGTAGTGGAGCCCATCGAAGCCCGGCGGTGGCGGGGAGCCGAAGAGGACGCGCGCCGGCGGGTGCGCACCTTCGAAGGCGCTGGTGAGGGAGGCCAGCGCCCACAGCTTGCTCGACTGGTCGAGCGCCAGCACCACCAGCGCGACGCCGAGGAGCCATCTGTACGTCGGGCGAGGCAGGTCCACGCGGCCCGCATGGCACGCGCCGGGGGACCTGTGAAGCCGGGAGAACTCAGGAGCAGCCGGCGGCGTCGATCTGCGCCTGCAGCTTGTCGATCTGCTTGAGGAGGGTCGGCTTGTTGACGCCCTCCGAGAGCTGCGCCTGCAGTTCTCCGAGTTGGCGGTACAGCGCCTGGCAAGTCGTGTTCACCACGGCCGAGGGGTCGAGGACGACCTGGGGACGCGAGGTGATGACGACGCCCGGCTGGATGACGGTGATGGCGCCGTCCATTCCATAGAGGTCGCCGCGCGAAGCGCTCTGGAGCAGCTCTCCGAACAGGTGCTCTCTCTTGAGCTCGAGTTGAAACTGACCAGTGGAGGTCTTCTCTCGAAGCCTCACGACGCCGTTCTGCTTCAGGATGCCGTCGTGCAGGCCCACGATGTAGACGGTGTCATCTGGATTGAAGGTTCGCCAATATACGGGATAGGTTCGTCGATTAACGAGAAACAATACATCTCCTTGGCTTGGGTTGATGTCTTGTTTGCTTGTGGTTGATGTGTATTTCAATGGTCATTTGTTCGGCCGCCGGGGTGATTCAAGATGTTTGATTTGTGACTGAAGGTCTCGTGGCGATGTGCTGAAGAGCGCGTCGGGTCATCGGGCCTCAGCGAGGGGAGCACGGACATGAAGCGGTCGGCGGTGTTGTCGTGTGTCGTGTTGGTGCTGGCGGCGTGCCCCTCCGGGCGGCCGCGCACGCTGCGCCTCGACCTGCGCGGTGTCTTCGCGGCGCAGACCTACCCCGAGGCGCGGAAGGTGGTGCCGGAGGTCGACCACCTGCTGCAATTCTACGCCATCGCGCAGCTCGAGCTGCTCACTGCCTGGGAGCACCCCGCGCGCGTCGCCGACTGTCTCGACGCCCTCGACGCGGCCTGGCTGCGCCAGGTGCAGGAGGCGCTGCGCACCAGGACCGAGGTGGAGCGGCTCGACTGGCCGACGGCGGTGAGCCAGGTGGTGGTGAGCCCCGTGGCGACGGTGAGTCCCCGGTTGCCGGGGGCCTGTCTGGCGCTGTGGGAGTCGCCCGGTGACCGGGCGCTCTTTGCCTATTCCTTCGCGCGCTACGCCGACGCGGTGGGCGCGCACATCCGGGGCACGCTGGCCAGCGCCGCCGAGGTGCCGGCGCGCTTCGAGGCCGCGGCGAAGGCGCAGTGGCGGGTGGCCCGGCTGCTGCGGCGCTCGTCTCCGCGGAGCGATGGGCCGGTGCTGGCGCTCTCGGGCGGCGCGGCCAACGGGGCCTTCACCGCCGGCTTCCTCTTCGAGT
>CALNBU010000350.1 GCA_937875615.1 uncultured Archangium sp. | reverse complement strand
GCCGCCGTCGCGCTGGCCAGCCTGCCCGAGGGCGAGGTGCGCACCGTGGAGCCCGGGCAACGCGCGGCGGCTGCGGGCCGGCGCACCGAGGCGCTGGCGCCGTGGCCGGTGACGCTGGTGTCGCCCGAGGGCCAGGCCCGGCGGACCTACCGCGGAACGCCGGGGCCATTGACGCTGTCGTGGCGAGGGGAGGCCTCCGGGGCCCGGGTGCAGGTGGCCAGAGACCGCCTCTTCGCCTTCGTCGATGTGGAGCTGCCCGCGCGCGACGGAGAGGTGACGCTCCGGGAGCCGGCGCGCGGCGTGTCGTGGTGGCGGCTGGTCGACGCCCGGGGCCGAAGCCTCTCGGAGGCGCGGCGCTTCTCGTTCAGCGAAGACGTGCCACCGGTGGCCATGTTCCCCCGCGGTGGAGAGGTGTTGCTCGCGCCGCCGGGGACCCACCTCAACTTCGTCTGGGCGCCGGTGCCGGGAGTGACGCGCTACCGCCTCGAGCTCTCACCCAGCCAGGGCTTCGAGCCGCTCTCGGAGGTGCGGGAGGTCAACGGAGGCAGCGCGCGGGTGCCGCTCACCCTGCACGAGGCCACCTGGTTCTGGCGGGTGCGGGCCCTGGAGGGCGACGCCCCCGGCGCGCCGTCGTCGCCGCAGCGCTTCCGCGTCATCCACAAGGGCATCCCCGCGGCGCCGGAGCTGTTGACGCCGGAGATAGAGGTCTCTCCGTGAAGGCGCGCCGCCGCGCCCGCGGCGCGTGGCTGCTCCTCTGGCTCTCCGCCGCCGCCGCCGCGCAGAACGCGCGCGTGCTGCTGCGCTGGAAGGAGGTGCCCGGCGCGGCGGCCTACGAGCTGCAAATCGCCCGGGACGCGGCCTTCGTCGAGGTGGTGCTGCAGACCCGCGCCACCGGCGCCGGCTACCGCTGGGAGCAGCCGGCGGACACCACCCACTGGTGGCGCATGCGCTCGGTCGACGCCGAAGGCCGGCTCTCGGAGTGGAGCCCTCCGCGCAGCATCGCGGTGGAGTCGGCGGTGCCGGAGCAGCGCGCGCCCGCCGACGGCGCGGTGCTGGCCTGTGGGTCGACGGTGCGCTTCGAGCTGGCGCCCTCGCCGATGGTGAAGCGCTACCGGCTGGAGCTGGCCGCCGCGCCCGACTTCGCCGACGCGCAGGTGCTGCATGGCGCCACGCCCGTCTTCGAGGTGCCGGGGTTGTCGGCCGGGACCTGGTACTGGCGCAGCGGAGGCCTCGACGTGCGAGACCGCGAGAGCGGCCCCGGGCCCGCGCGGAGCCTGCTGGTGCGGGTGACGCCGCCGCGGCCGAAGTCGGTGGGGGAGGCGGTGCTGGGCGCCGGGCCGGTGACGTTGAGCTGGACGGCCGGGCCCTGCGCGGCGCGCTCGGTGGTGGAGGTGAGCCGGGCCGGGCGGGAGCGGATGACCCTCGCCGCGTCGGGGACCTCCACGCCCTTCAAACCCACGCTGCCCGGGGAGTACCGCTGGCGGGTGGCGAGCGTCGACGCGCGGGGCAACAGCGGCGACTTCAGCGCCGATGCGTCGGTCGC
>CALNBU010000349.1 GCA_937875615.1 uncultured Archangium sp. | reverse complement strand
TGGCGGACCTGGTGTTGTTCGACTTCATTCCGCCGCAGGAGGCCGCGAACTACACGCCGCACCTGCTGATGCAGCTCTCCTCGGCGCGCGTGGCGTGGACCATCGTCGACGGCGAGGTCTGTGTACGGGAGGGCGAGCTGCTGGGCGCCGACTACCTCGAGCTGGCGCGGGAGGCGGCGCGGGCCCAGGAGAGCGTCTGGCGTCGGGCGGGGCTGCGCCAGGGCGCCGCGCCGTGACGCTGCCGCCGGCCACGGGGTGTTTCCGGCTCCGCGATGATCCCGAGGTGACGGTGGATCTCTTCGGCAGCGTGGCGATCCTGAGCTTCTACCGTGACGCGCCCGACGAGGCGGCGCTGGCCCGCGCGTTGATGGAGCGCCCGGACGTCCGCTCGGTGTACGTGAAGCGCAGGCCCCGGGAGGCCCGGGGCGCCAGCGCCGAACTGCTGGCCCCGTCGACGCCGCTGCTGGGCGCGCCGATGGACTCGCTGGTGGTGGAGGAGCAGGGCGCCCGCTTCGAGATCCGCCCCGGCAACGGGCTCTCGGTGGGGCTCTACCTCGACGCGCGCGACGCCCGGGCCTGGGTGCGCCGGCACGCGCGCGGGCGGCGGGTGCTCAACACCTTCGCGTACACCTGCGGCTTCGGGGTGGCCGCGCACCTCGGCGGCGCCGCGCGGGTCGTCAACGTCGACGCCTCACGCAAGGTGCTCGACTGGGGCGAGCAGAACCTGACGCTCAACGGCTTCTCGCCGGAGCGCCATGACTTCGTGGCGGGCGACACCTTCGACTGGCTCAAGCGCTTCGCGAAGAAGGGCGAGCAGTTCGACCTGATCATCCTCGACCCGCCGGGCTTCGCCACCACCCGCACCAGCCGCTTCACCGCGCAGCGCGACTACCACCGGCTGGTGGCGGCGGCCGAGCCGCTGTTGGCGCCGGGCGCGTCGCTGCTGGCCATGTGCAACGTGGAGCAGCTGCGCCTCCGCGACTTCGAGGCGCAGGTGCGGCGTGGCCTGGGCGTCAGGCCGTTCGACGTCACGGAGCGCTTCGGCGCCAGCGCGGTCGACTTCCGCCAGCCCCCGGCGCTCAAGTGCCTGGTGGCGCAGGTGTCTGCGCACCACCCGTCGGGCAGGGGTCGGGCCGCAGCCGCGCCTTGAAATGTGGCGGGCTGGCCGTCATAAGGCCGCAGAAAGCCCTCACTTCGTTCAAGGAGAATGACCCATGGCTCGTGAAGTCGTCATCGTCGGTGCTGCGCGGACTCCCATCGGCGCGTTTCAAGGTGCGCTGTCTTCGCTGACCGCTCCGCAGCTGGGGGCCATCGCCATCAAGGCGGCCCTGGAGCGCGCGGGCCTCAAGCCGGAGCTGGTGGAGCAGGTGATCATGGGCAACGTGCTCACCGCCGGAGTGGGGCAGGCGCCGGCGCGGCAGGCGGCGCTGGGCGCGGGGCTCCCCGACGGCGTGCCCTGCGTGACCATCAACAAGGTGTGCGGCTCTGGGTTGCAGGCGGTGGCGCTGGCCTGGCAAGATCGGAAGAGCACACGTCTGAACTC
>CALNBU010000348.1 GCA_937875615.1 uncultured Archangium sp. | reverse complement strand
TGTAGTAGACGACGGTCGTCTCGATGTCCGTGGCGCTCGCGTTGCCGGTCGAACCGACCGGCCATCCGGCGGTCGTCAGCTGCGTGCCCGCCGCCTTGTCGAGGTCGACCGCCGCCGAGCCGTTGCAGCCGTGCAGCCACACCAGCACCTTCGAGGGCGCGACGTGGCAGTCGGCGTCGTAGCCCTGCGGCACCTCCAACCAATGGGTGACGCCGTTCACCACGAAGGGCGTGGGGCCGCCGGCGTTGACGATGAGCGTCTGCGGTGGCACCGCACCGTCGCAGACCGCGGCCGGGCCCAGCTCGATGCGATCGATCCACGCCTCCATCATGGGCGAGGCGTTCTGCAGCGTCAGGCCGGAGATGCTGGCCCCGAAGAGCCGGTCGACCCCGATGGAGTAGTCGCGCCAGTCGGCCTCCAGACGGATGAAGGTGGACCGCTGGTCATCGACCTTGAGGTACAGCGTGCCGGTGCCGCGCGCGCGGAGCGTTAGCCGCTGGAACTCCGCCGCCGGGAGCGCCGGGGACGCCGCCAACATCAGCCCCTTCCACGCCTCGTCGTTGGCCTTGAGGTAGAGGGCGCCGTCCTGCACCTCGTAGGTGTCGAACCACTGGCCGGCCATGCTCCACCCCGCCGCGTAGTCGTCGACGAAGATGTCCGACCGGCGGGTGTAGATCATCGCGCCGGCGTCGACCCCACCGTCCGCCTTCGCCCCCGCATCGGCAGCGCCCGCGTCGCTCGTCACGCCGGCGTCGCCGTCGGCGCCACCATCGCCGGGCACCGGCGTCTCACCGCAGCCTGACCACAACACCCCCAAAAGAAGCCAGAGACCGTGTTTCATGCGGCGACTCTCGCCCACTCTGACGTGACGGTGCGAGCGCTCCCTGGATGTTCCTGTCTGACTGAAACGTCACCTCGGGGGCCGGCTTTCAAGGCACCCGGCCGCAGCGCAAGTCACCAAAGCGGGGGCTCTCTCCTGGCCGGGGGTCGGCGTGGTCCTTCCGAAAGACGATGGCGTCGTCGGCGCGCGCGCCGCGCCAGCCGTCGTACCCGCCGCCGGTGAAGGTCACGACCTCCGCGTCGAAGCGCACCGAGCCACCCGGTCCATTGGTCGAGTACCCGTCGCCGTCGATGACGAACCACATGCCCGTCGGCTGGTACTGCGTCATCAGCACGCCGTTCATCAACACGCTGCCGGGCGTCTGACACTCGTAGCGGCCGTTCAGCGCGCCAGCGCCACCGTCGAGCAGCCCCGCAATCATGCACACCCCGCAACAGCTCACGAGGCTCAGGATGACCACCCCCGTCACCACCAGCACCTTTCGATTCATGCGCCCGAACCTCCGTCCACGAGCCGGCCCTCAGAAGCCACCGATGTTGAAGTGTACGACCACCCGCGGCTCGTTGATGACCAGGTCCGGCGTGGTGTTGACGCCCACGTCGAGCGCGAGCGGACC
>CALNBU010000347.1 GCA_937875615.1 uncultured Archangium sp. | reverse complement strand
GGAGTTCAGACGTGTGCTCTTCCGATCTCACCGCGCCCGGGCTGCGCGACCCCGAGGCGGCCGAGCGCTTCCGCGCCGCCTACATGGAGACGCACGCCGACGCCTACGCGCGCGAGCGCTCCGCGGCGCAGGAGCTCGCGGCCAGCATCCGCGCCGCCGAGCCGATTCTCCGCGCCGACGGGCCCATCAACCCGGACGACGCCTCGGGGATGCTCGACCGCATGGAGGTGGCGCGCGCGGTGGAGACCCTGGCGCGCTCCAGCGAGTACGAGCAGGCCGGGCAAATCGCCGCGGACTTCGGGCGCGGCGCCGACGCTCCGTTCCCGCCGATGGTGTCCGAGGGCCTGGTGGAGCGCTCGGTGATGACGGGCATGCAGACCCGGCTCGCCGAAGGCGTGCCGCTCGACGAGGGGATGAAGTACGCCAGCCTCGCGGTCACCGCGGCGGGCATGGTCGACAAGCTGCCGATGCTCAACGCGCTCTTCGGGGCGCTGTCGACGAAGTCGAACCTGGAGGAGTTCATCCGCACCGGAGACCCGGCGCGCGCCGGCGCCGCGGGCTTCGCTGGTCTCGGCACCATCGCCTCGGTGCTGGGCATCGCCGGGCGCATCAGCTCGCCGCTGGCCATCGGCATCACCGCGGTGTCCTTCGTCGGCACCAGCATCTTCGAGGCCGCCGCCAGCCGGAACGACTACCTCCGCCACGTGAACCCGGCGCTGGAGGCCGCCTTCGGCGTCACCGAGCGTGAGCTCCGTGACCTGGGGCGTGACGCGCAGCAGCAGGCGCTGGAGGACTTCGCCCGCACCTCCCCGGAGCACGAGCGGGCCTTCCGCATGGGCGGCGGCACGTGGCTGGCGCTGGTGGAGCAGAACCGGGAGCAGCTCGCGGCGAGCATTGATCGCATCGTGGCCGACCAACTGCGCGGTCCGCGCGGGGACCTCAGCGACCGCGGGCGACTACGAGGCGCCCGCGTCGCCCCACGCCGCCGAATCAATTCGCCCGTAGCCGATGGCGACGGCGCAGAGACAGCGGGTGTGGGGGTCACCAGCTCCGTGCATCCGCGTCGAGAACCCCGCCAGCCGCAGCGCGCTGGCGACCTTGCGCTGGGTCTTCGGCACGCTCGGCTGCACGAACAACACGCCCGGACCGGTGAAGCTGCCGCTCGGGTAGACGGCGTCGAGCAGAAAGAAGGCCGGCGCGCGGAGCCCGGACTTCCGCGCATGGCGCTCGGCGTCCCGCAGCATCAACTCGACGCGCCGCTCGAGCCAGCAACCGTTCACCTTCACCAGCCGCGAACCGACGAGCGGCTGAGCGGTCTGCTTTTTCCGACGCAGCAGCTGGCGCAGCTTCTCCGACCACCCACCATCCGCCCGACGCCTGCGGGTGGGTGGCCCCCGCATCAGGTCACGCAGCAGGCGCGCGTCCCGCGCGAGCGCGGCCTCCACCGGCCGGGTCAACGTGGACAACGGCGTCTCCAGCGCGCGCCGCGCCCTGGCGCCTACGCGCTCGATACGCACATACAGCTCGTCGCGCAGCGTCGCCTTCAACGCGCCCTCGAGCCCGACCACCTCGCCGTTCGCGGCTCGCTGCGACCGCCAGTCCGCTTCGAACGCAGCAAGCTCCCGCTCCAGGTCCTCGGGCCTCAACGCGGCGTAGAGCGAGCCATCGAAGAGCGCGTCGAGCTCCCGCAGGCGCCGCGGCGCGTGGAGGTCAGTGGCGCGCGGGTCCTGAAACGACGCGGCGCGCACCTCGATGGCCGCCACCCGCTCCCGAAGCAGGTCCAGCTCCGGCGTAGTGCTGCGCGCCAGCAACTTGAGCGGCGTGTCAGCCGCCAGCCCGACGAAGAGGTCGAACCGGGCTCCGAACAACGAAGGTGACGTCGTCATCGACCCCGCGCAGAGCAACGGCAGTGCCAGCGTGGCGACGATGTGGTTCCAGGTGGTTGTGCCGGAGTCATGCCCCCACCTGACAAGAAACGTCAGCGACGAAGCCGAGGTACGTCACCGCCCGGGCAGGGCGAACAAGAAGCTCAAAGCGGCGAATCTGGCCGTGAAGACGGCTGCACGCAGCGAGAGTAGGCGAGTTGGCGCGTGAAGTGCGTGGTGCCGGCGAGTGCGGGGGGCACGAAACCCAGCGTAAGTGCGACTCGGGCAGTCCGGCGGCGTTGCGGTGCTGGTTACACGGCGAGAGACAGTTGGGGCGGCGCGCAAGCAGGCCGTCCTAGACAGCCGCATAGCCTTCGCGCGCCTCTTCGCCAAGCTGGCGGCCGTAGCCGACAAGAAGACGGGCGTGGCGGGCACCATCACCTACTCGCTCTCCCTGCCCGCTTGATCCTCCTCGCGCTCATCCTCGTCGTGATGGTGGCCATCGCCGGCCTCGCGCTTCGACATCAGCTCACGAGCCTCTGCGACACGGCGCTCGAACGTGGCTTCGGCTCGGCCGCGTCGCCGAGCTCGACCAGCCCGCAGCACCCTTCTCTGGCGCGGCACGCGCCGCGATCGCTTGGCTGACGTCGGCCGGGTGGGCCGCGTGTCGCGCGGAGTTGCCCGGCTTCTCTCGACGCCGTGAACGTACCGGCGTCTTCGTGTGGGGTGGAGCAGCGGTAGCTCGTCGGCCTCATAAGCCGAAGGCCGCAGGTTCGAATCCTGCCCCCGCATCTATGGACCAGCGCGAGCACATCGAGCAGTTCTTCACCTTCGAGACCCTCCCGCCGCACCTGCGGGAAGTCTCCCAGCCGTTCACCGAGCTGGCGGCGAAGGTGCTCAAGCTGCCCCGGAACGGACGGTCGCGCTGCGCAAACTGCTCGAGGAGAAGGACGCGGCCGTGCGCACCGCCCTCGCGAAGCCGTGAAGTGGAGGCAGCGAGAGGCCCCTCGGTGGGCCGTGTGGCTCGTCCTTCTCCTGCTGCTGGCCTTGCGCGGCCGCCGGCGCCGCGGCGCTTGTTGACCCGCCTGTGGTGACCGAGCGCGAGTTCGACGTGACGATCGTGAAGCGCACACACATTGAGTGGCGCGACCGCGTCGAGTGGGGCGACCGCGAAGCGAAGCGCTGGCGCACCATCACCCGTGAGGTGCCGGTCCCTGTGCCTGTGGACGGTGGCGTACAAGTGGTGATCGTCCGAGAGACCGTCACCGAGGCCGCCACTGACCGCTCGAGCGGCGGCACCTCGAGCAGCGGAGGGACCGCGGACGAGGAGAGCGTGACGGAGCTGCACGAGAAGACGCGCACCGCCCCGGCACTGCGCTCGTGGCGTGTCGGGCTGCAGATCGGCGTCAGCTGGGCGACGCCATCACCCGCCGTGCCTGGCGCCGGACCGCTGGTATTGGGCGTGACAGCGGAGTTCAGGGTGCCGCTCGAACGGTTGCTACCGCGCCGGCCGTCGATGTCTGGGTGGGTGGCTGGGCAGCCAGCTACGGGGCCGCCGGCGTGACCGCTGCCGTCGGGTTCTGATCAGTTAACTCCTGACCTCGATGTCTTCGATTGCGAGATTTACCACCATTGAGCAGAGTTCCTCGCCATGCCCGTGAAAGCCAAAGAGGAAGGTCGCCGTTGGGTGTTCAGAATTGCAGCCATCAACATCGCAGCGGACCCGCATCCGCCGGGAATCTACGAACACCTGTTTGATGCTGCCCGCCGCTCCAAAGAACCGGTGATATTCTATGGCAAGAAAGCCGGTGAGCTTGGCGACTATGAAAAGCGCCATATCGACGGCGACGAAGCGCTCATTGGGGAATTTCACACCTTCACGAACATCGACACGCGCGCGCGGTGGTTCGACCTAAAGGCAAAGGAACCGATCGATCCGGACGACATCGACTTGAGCGAGATCGAGAACAAGAGCCCCGAGTACACGCCGGTTCAGTTCATGTTCCTACTGAAGAAGCACCTCTTGGTGTTCGACGCTGCGCTCACTCCGAATATGATGGAGCGGCTCGTTCAGCGGACGTTCGAGCAGGCTGCTGAACAAGAGAAGGTGACGCTCAACACCACTATCATCCCGGAAAGTGAAACGGTTGACGCCATCTTCGCGATGCGACGACTGGACACGCTAACGATCCATATTCGCCCTCCGAATCCGGACCACGACGCGGACCTGGAAGAGAGCATCATGAATGGAATCGCCGCAGAGAACGCGGAGTTCAAGGAGATCACCCTCAAGGCAAAGAACGAGGTAGGGCTCACTCCATCCGAGCAAACCCGCCGGGAGGCATCCGTTGCGCAGGACAATGGCTACGTCTTCGGGAAGGGGAAGACGGAAACAGGAGCTCCTGAGGAACTCAACACTCGCGAACACCCGAGAATACAGCGGGTTCTCTCCGACCCGAACGTCCGAAGGGCCGCCGCGTTCGTTGGCGCGGCGATGACATTCGTCGCCGATCTCCTTAGAAGTCGGCGACGATGAGTCTGACCGGGGAGTACAAAGGCGTCGCAACCACTTGGGCGCACTATTGGAGGACGTACGGAGGGCCCTCGGCACTCGCCACTTCTCCCTATTTTCATCTTGCCTTCGTGCTCACGGCGATGTCGTTCGGCAAATGGTGCTACCGAAACTGGTGGGACACCGTCATCGATGTGCTACCGAACGTTCTGGGCTTCACGCTGGGCGGCTATGCCATCCTCGTTGGATTCGGTGACGACAAGTTCCGAAAGCTACTAATCGCGCGCCCATCGACCAAGGTCAGCAACTCAGCGAACGAATCGCCGTACATGCGTGTGAGCGCGACCTTCGTGCACTTCCTGGCCGTGCAGACGTCCGCGCTCATCGTAGCGCTTCTGGCGTCTTCGCTAGAAGAGGGGTTGAAGCCATGCCGTGTTGAGACAACTGGAGTCGAACCTGTTCGTGCCCTCGAGCTCGCTCTTTCGTTCGGGGGCTACTTGCTATTCATGTACTCGCTGACGCTTGTGCTGGCAGCGACGCTGCACGTCTTCAGAATGGGCAAGTGGTACGACCAGCGTGTACGAGCTGAACTCGAGCGACAGCAACACGAGAAGGCAGTTGCCGCAACGGAGCCCATCAGCGAGCCAAAGAGGCCACAGGTTTGATAGCGACGAGACGACCGGTGCTCACGCGGAATCGTGAACGGATGATCAAACGCGCGAAGGAAGCGATTAGCAGGGTGTTGAGAAATGCGAGGTGAGCATTGCCCCTCACCGAGCGGTGTGAGCGCTCCGCCTGCATGCGCGGGAAAGCCGACCAGCAGACGTCGATGCTCAGCTTGCGAAGCCCGGAAGAGCGCGTCGCGGCCGACCACCCGCTGCGCGCGGTGAAGCGCATCGCCGACGAGGTGCTGAAGGAGTTCTCGCCGATGTTGGACGGGCTCTACAGCAAGCGCGGACAGCACAGCATCCCACCGGAGCGACTGTTGAAGGCGTCGGTGCTGATGGCGCTGCACTCGGTGCGGAGCGAGCGGCTCTTCTGCGAGCAGCTCGACTACAACCTGCTGTACCGCTGGTTCCTGGACATGAACCAGGACGAGGCGTCCTTCGACCACAGCACCTTCAGCTTCAACCGGAAGCGGCTGATGAACGCGGAGGTCGCGCAGCACTTCTTCGGCGCTGTGGTGGGCTACGCGCAGGCGCAGGGCCTGATGTCGGCGGAACACTTCAGCGTCGACGGCACGTTGGTGGAAGCGTGGGCCA
>CALNBU010000346.1 GCA_937875615.1 uncultured Archangium sp. | reverse complement strand
ATCGCGCCCTCGGCGGCAAAGCGTTCGGCCACGGCACGGCCGATGCCCTGGCCCTGGCTGGTGATGGCGGTGGTGACGCCCACCACGTCGCCGCGCATGTCGAAGATCGGCCCGCCGGAGTTCCCCGGGTTGATCAGCGCGTCGATCTGCAGAAAGTCGTCGAAGGGGCCCACGCCGATCACCCGCTCCAGCGCGGAGATCAACCCGTGGGTGATCGACATGTCGAGCCCGAAGGGGCTCCCGATGGCGACGATCCAGTCGCCCACCTCCAGCTCGTCGGAGTCACCCAGCGTCACCGTCGGCAGGCCCTCGACCGGAGGGACGCGCAGCAGCGCGAGGTCGGTCGAGGGATCCCGGCCCACCAGCACCGCGTCGAACACCCGCCCGTCGGCGAGGCGGACCTCGATGGCCTGCGCGCGCTCCACCACGTGGTTGTTGGTGACGATCAACCCGTCGGCGTTGATCACGAAACCGGAGCCGAGCGACCTCGAGCTCCCCTGGTTGCGCGCGGAGATGTTCACCACCGCGCCGCGCACCGCGTGCACCAGCGGCGCCAGCGAGGTCGGCGGCACGAAGCCCGGGAGCGCCTCCTTCTCGGGATCCTGCTCGCGCCACAGCGCGCCGCCGGAGAGGACTCTTGGGGCGGCCGCGCGCTGCTCGGCGATCCTCGCCTGCACCCAGTCGTCGAGCCCATCGGCCCACGCCGGAAACGCCAACAGAGGAAGGAGGAGCAGCGCGCGCATGCAGAGCGTCAGGCCTGGGCGGGCTTCACGTACTTCGCGACCCGCACCAGACCGGCGCGGATGACGCGACCTCGCAGCTGGTAGCAGGCCTTCAACACCCCCGACACCTTGCCGTCGTCGGCCTCGACGGCGGTCATCTCCATGTCGGTGGCCTCCGCGAAGTTGGGATCGAACGGACGCCCGCTCAGCTCCACCCGTTCGATGCCCAGCGACTCGGCGCGCTTGAGCAGGCTGTCGCGCACCAGCCTCACGCCCTGCGCGAAGGGCGTGGCCTCGGTGGCGGTCAGCGCCAGGTCGAGCTCGTCGACGGCCTCCAACAGGGTGACGGCGATGTTGCCCTTCTCCACGTCGAGCATGCGCTCGCGCTCGCGCGACTGGCGCTCCTTGAAGGCCTCGCGATCGCGCTCACCGGCCTGCACCGCGTGCGCGAGCTCGTTCACGCGGCGGTGGGCGACGGCCAGCTCGGCGCGGAGCCGCTCCACCTCGGACTCGACCGCGTCGGGCGGCGGGGAGATCTCTTCGTTCTGCACCTCGGCCTGCTGCTCGTTGCTCATGACCGGCGCAAGGTAACCGTCGCCCGGGGGAGGTCAACCCTGGAGCGCCGCGCGGAGCTGCCCGACCAACACCAGCGAACCGGCGCCGAGCACCAGCCCATCGGGCGGACAGCCGGCACGCGCCGCCCGCAGCGCCGCCTCCGCCGACGGCCACACCGTGACTCGCGGGCTCAGGGAGCGGGCCAGCTCGAGGTAGCTGTGCGGATCCTTCGAGCGCGGGCCGGGCAGCGGCGTCAGGTACAGCGCCGCCGCGCGGGGGAACAGGGCCCGCATCATCGGGTCGGAGTCCTTGTCGGCGAGGACCCCGAACACCAGGTGCACCGGCCGCCCGTCGTACAGCTCGTCGAGCGCGGTGACCAACGCCGCCACGCCCGCCGGGTTGTGCGCGCCGTCGAGCACCACCGCCGGCGGGCCCGCGAAGTGCTCCAGTCGGCCCGGCCAGCGCGCCTGCCGCAGCCCCTCCAGACGCGCGTCGTCGTCGAGCGGGAACCCCGCGGCGTCGAGCGCCTTCAGGCAGGCCAGCGCCACGGCGCAGTTCTGGAGCTGGTGCCGACCGCGGAGCTGAAACACGCCGGCCGGGAGCAGCGGCGGCGAAGGGAAGTCGCGGCCCTCCAGCCAGGCGCCGGGTCGATCCAGCACCGCGAGCGCCTCCGGCTGCTGCGCGGCGAGCACCACGGGCACGCCGGGCTTGAAGATGCCCGCCTTCTCGGCGGCAATGGCGGCCAGCGTGGTGCCCAGGTAGGCCTGATGGTCGAAGTCCACCGGCGTCACGCAGGT
>CALNBU010000345.1 GCA_937875615.1 uncultured Archangium sp. | reverse complement strand
TGCACGCTGACCAGCGCGTCGCGCTCGCCGAAGCGCGCCACCGTGCGGCGCAGGTTCTCTCCGATGGTCTCGCCGAGCAGCGCGACATCGGAAGGGCCGTGGGAGTACGAGCGGAGCGGAGTCATGCACGTCAGCGTCGCACTTTCGGGGACGCAACGGGACAGCCAGACACGGCTAGCCGGAACATTCGGCGCGTCGGGCCGGGCGGCGCGCAGTAAAGAGAGCGGCCATGACGACCCCCGCCGCGCAGCCCCTCGTCGCCCTCGCCCGCGCCGCCGCCGAAGAGACGCTGGGCGCGCCCCTCTCGCTGCAGGCCGACGTCATCAACATCGAAGGTGACTGGGCCTTCGTGCTGGCCCACCTCCGCGGCGCCGATGGTGGTCCCTTCCACTTCGCGAAGAGCCTGCTCGCCGAGGCCGCGCGGGAAGGACTGCTGTCGGACCGCTGCGCCGCGCTGCTGCGGCGCAGCGACGGGGGTTGGTCGCTCCTCGCCATCGCCGTGGGGCCCAGCGACCCCGCGTGGCTGGCCTGGACCGCCGAGCACGGCGCGCCCGAGGCGCTCTTCGCGCTGCCAGACTGACGCAGTAACGCTAGGCCGGGGTCAGGTACCAGGCGTTGCCGTAGGGCGTCCCGTAGCTGATGCGCTGCGAGCCGTCGGCGTTCACGTTGTTGGAGCCGATCAACGTGATCTTCCCGTTCTGGTTGCTGGAGACGAGCTCCACGTGACGCCCGTTGTTGACGATGGCCACATCACCGGGCCGGGCCTGCGACGCGGGCACCACCTTCCAGCCCCGCGCCTTGAGCATGGTGCCCAGCGCGTTGGGCACCCCGCTGTTCGAGCCCGTCACCAGGTCCGTGTGGAAGTTGATGAGCCCCGCCTTCTGCAACACCGCCGAGACGAAGTTGGCGCAGCACACGTTGGACGGCACGTTGGGGTTCATCGGCAGCGCGCCGCTGCGCTTGAGCTCCGAGGCGTTGCGCCCGAGGAAGGACCTGGCGAGATCGGCCACCTGCTGCCCGCGCGCCGACGAGGTGCTGCCGGTGTTCCCCACGGTGCCGGTGTTGGAGGTGTTGGAGGTGCTGCTCCCGCCCGACAGCTTCAGCACCTGCCCCACGCTGATGCGGTTGGGGTTCGCGATGCCGTTGATCGACGCCAGCTTCGCCGCCGTGGTGCCGTAGCGAGAGGCGATGCCCGAGAGCGTGTCACCGGAGCGCACCCGGTAGGTACCGGAAGAGCCCGAGGCCGCGCCGGTGGAGCTGGTCGAGCCCGTCGAGGGCGCCGACGAGCCGGAGATGGTCAGGCGCTGCCCCACGCTGATGCGGTTGGGGTTCGAGATGCCATTCTTCGAAGCGAGCGCCGCCACGCTGGTGCCGTAGCGCGCCGCGATGGCCGAGAGCGTGTCACCTGACTTCACCGTGTAGGTCGAGGCGCTCGACGACCGGCTGCTGCTGTTGTTGCTGCTCGCCGAGTACGAGTCGGGCACCGTCAGCCGGCGCCCCGCGATGATCCGGTTGGGGTTGCTGATGTTGTTGGCCGACGCCAGCTTCGCCACCGTGGTGCCGTAGCGCGCCGCGATGCTCCCCAGGGTGTCACCCGAACGAATCGTGTAGGTCGCCATGCTGTATTCTCGGGGCTCGTCAGGGCGACGATTTCGACCGCGGATGGCAACCTACCTTACAGCGGCGCGCCATCCCGGGAGCTCGAACCGGCGCGACCTTGTGGCCTCTCCCGGACTCGAACCGGGACGCCTTTAGGGGGCGGCGGATTTTGAATCCGCTACGTCTACCAATTCCGTCAAGAGGCCCTGACCGGCGAACGGACGGGCACATACACGCAAGCTGACCGTGACGGCAACGCGCAAAAACGCTAACGGGCGCACGCATGTTCAACCTGTTGATCGCGCTCGTCGCTGGGCTGGTGGTCGCCGCGCTCGTCAAGGCCGCGGGCTTCAGCCTCCTGGCGGGCATCATCCCCGGCACCGTCGTCTTCCTCGGCATCTTCATCGTGCTCGGTCGCCGAAGCTTCATGCAGCTGCAGGCCGTGGTGCAGGCGGTGCAGGTGGAGCTGTCGTCGATGACCGCCAACAAGAAGGAGCAGCAGGCGAAGGCCGACAAGGCCATCAAGCTGTTGGAGGCTGCGCTGCCGCTGGGCCGCTGGCAGTTCCTCCTCGAGGGCGAGATCCACGGGCAGATCGGCATGATCAAGCACCTCTTCAAGGACTCCGACGGCGCCCTCGCCTCGTTCAAGAAGACCGGCCAGCGCAACTACTTCGCCAAGGCGATGCAGGGCGCGATCTACTTCCAGAAGAAGGACTTCGCGGCCATGAAGACGGCCTTCGAGGCGGCGGTGAAGCACGGCAACAAGGAGGGCCTGATGTGGGCCGCCTACGCCTGGTGCCTGGTGCAGAACAAGCAGAACGACGACGCGCTCAAGGTGCTGGCCCGCGCGGTCGCGCAGAACCAGAGCGACGAGAAGTTGAAGAAGGCGTTGTCGGCGCTGCAGAACGACAAGCGCCTCAAGATGGCGCCCTGGGAGCCGATGTGGTGGCAGCTGGGCCTGGAGTCGCCCCCCGTCCAGCAGGCCCAGTTCGTCGGCGGCGGTGCCCGGCGGCGCGGCTTCCGCTGAACGACGCCGCGGCGCGGGCCCGGAGCTCCCGGGCCCGACGCCGGCAGGTGCCTCAGATGTGGATGGGGTGACCCAGGGTCGCCTCGGCCGCCTCGTGCATGATCTCCGAGAGCGTCGGGTGCGCGTGCACCGTCTTCGCCAGCTCCTCGGTGGTGATCTCCAGCGACAGCGCCACGCAGGCCTCCGCCAGCAGCTCGGTGGCGTGCGGGCCGATGAGGTGCACGCCCAGCACCTCGTCGTACTTCTTGTCGCTGATGATCTTCACGAAGCCGATGCCCTCGTTGGAGATCGCCGCCTTGGTGATGGCCGAGAACGGGAAGGTGCCGGTCTTGACGTCGTAGCCCTTCTCCTTCGCCTTCTTCTCGGTGAGGCCCACGCTCGCCACCTCTGGGTAGCAGTAGGTGGCGTTGGGGATGCGGTCGTAGTTCACCGGGCGCGGGTTCTTCCCGGCGATGAACTCACAGGCCACGATGCCCTGCGCCGAGGCGCAGTGCGCCAGCGCCGGGTGCGGCGTCACGTCGCCGATGGCGAACACCCCGGGCACGCTGGTGCGCATCATCCCGTCGACGGTGATGTGGCCCTTCGGCCCCACCGGCACGCCGACGCTCTCCAGCCCGATGTCCTTCGTCACCGGCGCGCGGCCCACCGCCGAGAGGAAGTACTCCGCCTCCAGCACCTCCTGCTTACCGTCGGGGTTGGTGACGGTGACCTTCACGCCCTTCGCCGAGGTCTCGACCTTCTCGAACCTGGTCCCGGTGCGGACGTCCATCTTGCGCTTCTTGAGCTCGCGCTCCAGCGCCTTGGACACATCGAGGTCCTCGATGGGCAGCACGTTGGGCATGTACTCGATGAGCGTCACCTGGCTGCCCACGTGGTTGAAGATCGAGGCGAACTCAGTGCCCACCGCGCCGGCGCCCAGCACGATCAGGCTCTTGGGCACCACCTCGAGCGAGAGGATGGAGTCAGAAGAGAGGATGCGCTTGTCGTCGAGCTTGATCGACGGGAGCGTGGTCACCACCGAGCCGGTGGCCACGATGATGTTCTTCGTCTCCAGCGTCTCCTTCTTGCCGCCCTCGGAGAGCGCCACCTCGACCTTGCCCTTGCCGATGATCTTCCCCGCGCCCTTGAACACCGAGACCTTGTTCTTCTTCATCAGGAAGTCGATGCCCGCGGCGCCCTTGTCGACCACCTTCTGCTTGTGCTTCTGCGCCTGCGCCCAGTCGAGCGAGGGGTTCGACACGTTGATGCCGAACTCCGCCGCGTGCAGCACGTGGCTGTAGAGCTCGGAGGTGTAGAGCAGCGCCTTGGTGGGAATGCAGCCACGGTGGAGACAAGTGCCACCCAGCTTCTTGTCTTTCTCGATGATCGCCGTCTTGAGACCCAACTGCCCCGCACGAATCGCGGCCACATAACCACCCGGGCCAGAACCGATGATCACCACGTCGAAAGTGTCAGCCACGACTTGAATCTCCGTTTTTTGAGGGTTGAAGACGGGGTTCTCTTACGCGCCCGCGCACCCAAAGCAACCTGATAGAGCGGAACCCGCGATGGCACGCTTCCCGACACGAACACTGGTGCTCATGGCGATGGCGCTCCTCGCCTTCGTGTGGATGTGGTGGCAGACGCACCGCGCCGTCACGCCGCACCACGCCCTGCCCGGGGTCCAGCTGGTCGAAGGCGCGGCCCGATGAAGGTGATCATCGTCGGGGGCGGCGTGATGGGGCTCTCCGTGGCGCTCGAGCTCCGCCGGAGCGGCGACTTCGAGGTGCTGGTGCTGGAGCGCGCGATCCCCGGGGCCGAGGCCTCCAGCGCCGCGGCGGGCATGCTGGCGCCGCAGTTCGAGGCTGAAAAGCCGGGGCCCATGCTCGACCTCTGCCTGCTCAGCCGCATGGCCTGGCCGGCCTACGCCCGGGAGCTGGAGGCCGCGTCCGGCGTGCCGGTGAACTACCTCCCCTCGGGCGGGCTGCAGGTGGCCTTCTCCGAGGACGAGCTCTCCGCGCTGAGCGCGCGCGTGGACTGGCACCGGGCGATGAACCTCCGCGCCGAGTTGCTCACCGGCGCGTCCCTGCGCGCGCTGGAGCCGACGCTGAGCGAACGCGCGCTGGCCGCCGCCCACTTCCCCGATGATCACCAGGTCCAGCCCCGCTCGCTGGTGCGCGCGCTGCAGGTGGCGGCGAGCCGCGCCGGGGTCACCTTCCGCAGCGGCACCGTGCGCGGGCTGCTGGAGCGTCAGGGCCGGGTGTGCGGCGTGGATCTCGACGGAGCGCGCCTCGAGAGTGAGCTGGTGGTGCTGGCCGCCGGCGCCTGGTCGGGGCTGGTGGCCGGGGCCGAGGTCGACGCGGGCCGGATCAAACCGGTGCGCGGCCAGATGCTCGAGCTGCAGCTGCGCGCGCCCTGCTTCAGCCACCTGCTCAAGAGCCCCCGGGGCTATGTGGTGCCGCGCGCAGACGGCGCGGTGGTGGTCGGCTCCACCATGGAGATGGTGGGCTTCGACAAGCAGGTCACCGCCGAGGGCCTCGGCCGCCTGTTGAGCGCCGCCGTGGAGCTGGTGCCGGCGCTGGGCCAGGCCAGCGTCACCAGCAGCTGGGCCGGGCTGCGCCCGTGGACCGATGATCAGCTCCCGTTCCTCGGCGCCGGGCCCCGCGACGGCCTGCTGCTGGCCACCGGGCACTTCCGGAACGGCATCCTGTTGGCGCCCATCACCGGCCGCCTGCTCGGGCAGTTGGCGCGCGGCGAACGCCCGACCATCGATCTCCACCCCTTCCGGTACGCGCGAAATTCGCCTTAACTGGAGCCACTTTGGAAGCCATCCCGCCGCCTCCCCCCCGGGTGCTCATCGTCGACGACGACGAGTCTGTCCGCGACGTCATCAGCGTGCTCCTGCGCGAAGAGGGCTACCAGTGCGCCGTCGCCTCCGGCGCCGACATGGCGCTCGACCTCGCCGACCAGGAAGAGACGCCGCTGGTCATCTCCGACATGAAGATGCCCGGGAAGGACGGGCTGTGGTTGCTGGAGGCGATGCGCGACAAGCACCCCGACACCTCGGTGATCATGCTCACCGGCTACGGCGACACCGAGCAGGCCGTCGACTGTCTGCGCCGCGGCGCCGTCGACTACCTGCTCAAGCCACCGAAGCTGACGGACCTCATCCGCTCCATCGAGCGCGCGCTGGCCAAGCGGCGCATCGAGCTGGCGCGCAAGCGCTACCAGAAGAAGCTCGAGCGCAAGGTGCGCGACCGCACCACCGAGCTGCGCCACGCGCTCAAGGACGTCTCCACCACCTACCAGAACACGCTGCTGGCGCTGGTCACCGCCCTCGACGCGCGGGAGCACGAGACCAGCGACCACTCCCAGCGGGTCGTCGAGTACACGGTGGCGGTCGCCCAGCGCATGAGCATCAGCGGCCCGGAGCTCGACGAGATCGGCCGCGGCGCGCTGCTGCACGACATCGGAAAAATCGGCGTCCCCGACGCGGTGCTGCTCAAGCCCGGCAAGCTGACCCCCGAGGAGTGGGTCGAGATGCGCAAGCACCCCGACATCGGCTACTCGATGATCGCGCCCATCCCCTTCCTGGCGATCCCCTCGCAGATCGTGCTCTCGCACCAGGAGCGCTTCGACGGACGCGGCTACCCACGCGGGCTGGCGCGCGAGGAGATCCACATCGGCGCGCGCATCTTCGCGGTGGCCGACACGCTCGACGCCATCACCAGCGATCGCCCGTACCGCAAGGGCGCCACCTTCGCCGCCGCCATCGAGGAGATCGCCCGCTGCGGTGGCTCCCAGTTCGACCCCGAGGTGGTGAAGGCCTTCCTCGACATCGGCGAGCAGAACCTGATCCGCATCAAGGACGACATGATCGCGCGGAAGAAGGCAAAGGCGCTGGAAGCGGCGCAGAAGGCCGCCGCCGAGAATGGCGACGCGTGACGCGCTCGGCAGGCCGCTGAGCAACCTCCGGCTGTCCGTCACCGACCGCTGCAACCTCCGCTGCGCCTACTGCATGCCCGAGGAGTCGTACCGCTGGCTGCCGCGCGACGCGCTCTTGTCCTTCGAGGAGCTGTCCACGCTGGTCGACGCCTTCGTGGCGCTGGGCGTACGGCGGGTGCGGCTGACCGGCGGCGAGCCGCTGCTGCGCGAAGGCCTGCCGGCGCTGGTGCAGGCGCTGGCCCGGAAACCCCTCGAGGATCTCTCGCTGACCACCAACGGGGTGCTGCTCCCGGCCCTGGCCGGCGAGCTGAAGCAGGCGGGCCTGCAGCGGCTCACCGTGTCCCTCGACACCCTGCGGGCGGAGCGCTTCGAGCGGCTCACCCGGAGGAAGCAGCTGGGCGCGGTGCTGGAGGGCCTGCACGCGGCCCGGCGGGTCGGCTTCACGGAGCTCAAGCTCGACACCGTGGTGATGCGCGGGGTGAATGACGACGAGCTCGACGAGCTGTTGCGCTTCGCCCGCGAGCTGGGCGCCGAGCTGCGCTTCATCGAATACATGGACGTGGGCGGCGCCACCCGCTGGTCCCCGGCGCAGGTGGTGCCGGTGCGGGAGCTGCTGGAGCGACTGGGGCCAGCCCGGCCGCTCCCCGGGCGGGGCTCGGCGCCGGCCCAGCGCTACGCGCGCGACGATGGGCAGATCTTCGGGATCATCGGCGCCACCACCCAGCCCTTCTGCGCCGCCTGCGACCGGGCGCGGGTCACCGCCGACGGCACCTTCTTCTCGTGCCTCTACGCCACCCACGGCGTCGACCTGCGTCCGACGTTGCGCGCCGGGGGCGACGTCACCGCGCAGCTCGACGAGACCTGGCGCTCGCGCCGGGCGCGCGGCGCGGAAGAACGCCTGGCGCTGCGCGACGCGCGCGGACCCCTGGCCAACGCCCAGCAACTGCGCGACGCCCCCCACCTGGAGATGCACACCCGCGGCGGCTGAGCGCCCTACCCGGCGCGGTAGAGACAGACGGTGGTGGCGCCGAAGCGCCGCTGGTCGATGCGGGTGAAGTCCGCCGAGCGCTCCGGCAGCACCTCGTCTTCGCCCACCTCCAGCACCACCACGCCGCCCTCCGGCACCAGCTTCGCGTCGGTCAGCGCGGTCAGCACCGCCTCGCCCACCTGGAGCCGATATGGGGGATCTGCGAAGACCAGCTCGAAGCTGCGCCCGCTGCGACCCAGCTGCGCGATGGCCGCCAGGGCGTCGGACGCGAGGATCTCCACCTGCCCGGCGAAGCCCAGGGCGCGCGCGTTGTCCCGGCACAGCGTCAGGGCCTCACGGCCCCGGTCCACCAACACCGCCGCGCTCGCGCCCCGGGAGACGGCCTCCAGCCCCAGCGCGCCGGTGCCGGCATAGAGATCGAGCACCGACAACCCGTCGCAGCGCTGCCCCAGCACGTTGAAGAGCGTCTCGCGGACCCGATCCGCGGTCGGCCGGATGACATCTGCCGCCCTCGGCGTCGCGAGCGGCCGGCCTCTGGCTGTTCCTCCGACGATGCGCATGCGACCTCGCCGCACTCTTTCTCACGTCAACCTTCACTTCCACGCATCAAATCGTCGCGGTTGACGACAATGAGCGGCCCTACACTGTCGTCTGGTCGGACACCCATGGACTACGAGCGCTACCAGAACCTGCACACCATCGTGATGCTGCGGGACATCCTCAAGAAGTGGTGGCGCGCGGAGCTGACCTTCGCCGACCGCGATGGCGCCGTCATCGAATGGGCGAAGGGGCAGATCAACCCGCCGCCCAACGACTTCTGTCGCCTCTCGCTCTTCTCCAAGGAGGGCTTCCGGCGGTGCAGCGCGTCGGTGCGGGTGTTGCACGAGAAGTTCCGGGCCTCGAAGAAGCTGCGCCGCAGCCAATTCCACGAGTGCCACCTGGGCTTCGCCATCGTCGGCGCGCCGCTCTACGTCAACAATGAGTACGAGGGCATGCTGTTCATCGAGGGCTTCGCCCGACAGGAGCTCAACCTCCGGGAGTCGGAGCAGCTCAAGGCGAAGATCACCGAGATCAACCCTGGCACCACGGATCTCGAGCGCGCCCTGGAGCGCATCCTCACCAGCGACGACCGCGAGACCGAGAAGATCTGCGACCTGCTGGAGTTCGGCGCCAACGAGATCGCCAACTACGAGTCAGAGCTGGCGCGGAAGGACGAGACCATCGCCACCCTCTCCACGGAGCTGTCGGACCGCTACCGCTTCGAGAACATCATCGGGCGCTCCAGCGCGATGCTGGAGGTCTTCCGGGTGCTGGAGAAGGTCTGCAACTCCGATTCTACCGTGCTGATCAACGGCGACTCCGGCACCGGCAAGGAGCTGGTCGCCCGGGCGCTCCACTACAACGGCCCGCGCAAGGACAAGCCCTTCGTGGTGCAGAACTGCTCGGCCTTCAACGACAACCTGCTCGAGAGCGCGCTCTTCGGTCACACCAAGGGCTCCTTCACCGGCGCCATCCGCGACAAGAAGGGGCTGTTCGAGGTGGCCGACGGCGGCACCTTCTTCCTTGATGAAATAGGTGACATGTCACCGGCGCTGCAGGTGAAGCTGCTGCGCGTGCTCCAGGAGGGCACGCTGACGCCGGTGGGCGGCACCCAGCAGAAGCACGTCGACGTGCGGGTCATCGCCGCCACCCACAAGGATCTCTCGGCGATGGTGAAGCGCGGCGAGTTCCGTGAAGATCTCTTCTACCGGATCAACGTCATCCGCCTGCAGGTGCCGCCGCTGCGCGACCGACGCGATGATCTGCCGGTGCTGATCGACCACTTCATGCGCAAGCACCGCAAGGAGGGCCAACGCCCGCGCGGGCTGGCCGACGACGCGCTCCGGGTGCTCCAGCAGTACCACTGGCCGGGCAACATCCGGGAGCTGGAGAACGAGATCGAGCGGCTCCTGGTGCTGGGCAGCGACCTGGAGATCCTCCCCGCAGATCTGCTCTCCAGCCGCATCCGCGACGCGGTGAGCGGCACCGCCAGCGCGGAGGTCATCGGGCTGTCGCGCGCGGTGCAGCTCCCCCAGAGCCGCCTCAACGACGCCGTCGAGGCCCTCGAGCGCGCGTTGATAGGCCAGGGCCTGGAGCGCACCCGCGGCAACAAGAGCCGGCTCTCGCGAGAGCTGGGCATCTCGCGGTCGAACCTGATCCTCAAGATTCAGAAGTACCAGCTGGAAAAACCCGGTATGGCCGACGCCGGAGAGGACGACGCCTGACGTGAGCTACTTCCATCAGGACCACCACCTGACCCATGACGGCGCGTCGCTCTGGTACGAGGTTCGCGGCGAGTCGACGCGCCGAACGCCGGTGCTGCTCAACGATGGGCTGGGCTGCGACGGCTTCATCTGGCGCTACCTCTGGGAGCCGCTGACCGCCGCCCGGCAGGTGCTGCACTGGAACTACCGGGGCCACGGGCGCTCCGGCGTGCCCACCGACGACACCCGCATCGGGATGGAATACACGGTCGAGGATCTCGCGCGCCTGATGGACGCGCAGCGGCTCGACTCGGCCATCCTCTTCGGCCACTCCATGGGCGTGCAGGTGTGCCTCGAGTTCCACCGCCGCTACCGCGACCGGGTGAAGGCGCTGGTGCTGGTCTGCGGCTCCTACGGTACGCCGCTCGATACCTGGCACGATCACACGCTGCTGCGCGTGGCCTTCCCCCGGGTCCGGGCGCTGGTGGAGCGCGCGCCGGAGCTGGCGCAGGCCATCACCTCCCGGGTGCTCTCCACGCAGCTGGCGGTGGAGTTCGGCATCCGCACCGAGCTCAACCCGGCGCTCATCAAGCGCAGCGACTTCGCGCCGTACATGGAGCACCTGGCGAAGATGTACCCGCTGTACTTCATCCGCACGCTCGACTCCGCGAAGGACCACTCTGCGTGGGACCACCTCCCGCACATCGACGTGCCGGTCCTGGTCATCGGCGGCGAGGGAGACAAGTTCACCCCGGTGTGGCTCTCGCAGCGCATGGCGCAGTACATCCCCCGCTCCGAGTACGTCTTCGTCCCCGGGGGGACCCACACCGCGCCGCTGGAGCGCCCCGCCCTGGTCAACGCCGCGGTGGAGAAGTTCCTGGCGCGGGTGGACGGCGCCTGAGCGTCAGCCCCGGAGCGCGTCGAGCTCGCCGACCAACGCCTCGCCGAAGAACGCCTTCAGCTCGTCACGGGCCATCTCGTAGAGCGTGGGGCCGGTGTGACGGCACTGCAGGTCATCGTGCACGTCGGAGCTGGGCCGCAGCACGCCCTTGTCCCAGGTCACCGGGAAGAGCCAGCACACCGCGGGCTTGACGCGGTGGTAGTCGCGGCCGGTGGCCAGACAGAAGGCGTGGATCGAGCAGCCGCGTCCCTGCTGGCTGAGGAACACGCAGCCCCCGTTGCGGGTGCGGGTGCGCACGAAGCGGCCGCTCTCGTACTCGGGGTCCTCCTGCTCTTCCTCGGTGAACCACTCCGAGGGCGGCGCCTGCACGAAGGGCGCGAGCTCGTCCTTCACCGCGAGGATCCGCGATCGCTCCGCGAGGTTCACGTCGCAGCCATACTGACAGCAGCTGTCGTGACAGAAGGTGCACTGCATGCAGTGCCCGAAATAGCGGAGCTTGAAGATGTCGGTATCGACGGACTGCAGGGCAGGAACGGACGTAAGCGGCGCCAGCACGGCGGCGCGCTCTAGCACGCCGACTTGACGATTCTTCGTGAAGTTCGGGAAGTTGCCGACGCGGAGGCCCGTTAAGAGGCACCTCCATGTTGTGGGTACGGATCCTGTTCGCAGTCCTCTCCACCGCGGTCGCGGTCGCCGTGGGCATCTTCGGCTACCGGCGGCTGGTGCGCGACACGCGGCCCCCCGGGCGACTGCGCTACGTCTTCATCGGCCTCCTCATCGCGCTCTCGCTCGCGGCGCCGCTCTCCCGGCTCACCGCAGACATGCCGCGGGTCATCGTGCTCCTGCTCGTGGGCTGGGGCGTGTTCATGTACACCGTGCTGGCGCTCCTGGTGCTGGAGGCCGGGCGACGCACCGCGGCCCTCGTGCGTCCACCGACGGAGCCGGAGAACCCGGAGCGCCGACTGCTGCTCTCCCGCGCCGCGGCCCTGGGCGCGGTCACCACCGGCGTCGGCGGCGCGTCCTACGGCGCCTGGCGGGCCTTCACCCCGCCCGAGGTGACCGAGGTGCCGGTGCGGTTGCGCGGGCTGCCGAAGGCCCTCGACGGCTTCACCATCGTGCAGCTCTCCGATGTGCACGTGGGCGCCGTCATCCAGGAGCGCTTCCTTGATCAGCTGGTCGACACCGCCAACCGCGCGCGGCCGGATCTGGTGGCCATCACCGGAGATCTGGTCGATGGCTCGCCCTCGGCGCTGGGCCGCTACGTCGCGCGCCTGAGGAACCTCAGCTCCAGGTTCGGGACGCACTTCGTGTCCGGGAACCATGACTACTACTCCGACTGGGAGGCGTGGTCTCCGGCGCTGACCGGCATGGGCTTCGTGGTGTTGCGCAACCGCTTCGTCACCATCGGCGACGCCGGCGCCTCCT
>CALNBU010000344.1 GCA_937875615.1 uncultured Archangium sp. | reverse complement strand
GCGCCCGTGGACGCCGGCGTAGACGAGGCGCCCGAAGAAGACGCCGGCAGCCCCGAAGAGGTGGCGCAGGCCGACGCTGGCGCGCCGGTCGAGACCGAGCCCGTCGAGGACACCGTCCCCGCCGTTCCCGCGCAGGTCGCCAACGTCGCCGTCAGCATCGACGCCTCGCCCGCCGTGGAGCTGTCGCTCGACGGCCAGAGGCTGGGCAAGACCCCCTGGCAGGGCCAGCTCCCGCCGGGGCGCAAGGTCTTCCTGCTGCAGAACAAGGCCTTGGGCATCAGCAGCTCCCGCGTCATCACGCTGCGCAGCGAGCCCGTCGAGGAGACCTTCACCTTCAAGCCGGGCTTCGTCGCGGTGAAGGCGCCCGAGGGCGCCGCCATCTTCCTCGACGGGAACCGCGTGGGCACCGCGCCCATCCGCGGGGAGATCCCGATGTACGAGGGGCGCCACAAGATAGAGGTCCACGTCGGCAAGTCGAAGTGGAGCGAGCCCTTCTCCCTCCACGCCGGCCAGCGCGTGTCCTTCAACGTCGAGCTGCAGTAGGCGCCCACCTTTCGGGTGGCTCCAGAGAAACCCGGGCGCGCGTCGGCGCATGACGTCTGCGGATTCACGCGGCTGTCACGCCCTGCGCGGCCCGCGCCTATGAGAGAAATGGCATGGAGAACCCGGCGGAGCTCGATCTCCTGATGAAGGCGCTCGCGGAGGGAGACCGCGCCGCCTTCACCCCGGTCTTCCGCCGCCTGTGGGTGCCGACCCTGAAGCTGTGCCGGCGGCTGGTGGGAGACCGCGCCGACGCCGACGACGTGGCGCAGACCACCATGCTGAGGTTGCTCGAGCGGGCCCACGAGTACGACGCGCACCGGCCCGCGCTGCCCTGGGCGATGGGCGTCGCCGCCTGGGAGTGCCGCACCCAGCTGCGTCGCCGCGAGCGCCGCAAAGAGAGCAGCGAGGAGGCGGCGCCGGTGAGCGACGATGGCGCCACCGTCCGGGCGAACGAACAGCGGGCGCTGATGAGCGCGGCGCTCGAGGCCCTGGGCACGTTGTCGGAGCTCGACCAGCGCACGCTGGTGGACACCTACTGGGAGACCGGCGCGCCCGTGGCTGGCGCCACCCTGCGCAAGCGACGGGAGCGGGCGCTCACCCGGCTGCGACAGGCCTTCAGGAGGCTCTATGGACCCGATTGAAGTGGCTGCGTTCGAGCGCGTCGCGCGGGCCCGCTACGAGCGCGCCCGGCTCTTCCGGGGCCTGCTGGGCGCGCTGCCGGTGTTGCTGGTGGTCGGCGCGACGCTGCACCTGAGCCGACAGCCGGGCACGGTGGCGCTCTTCGGCGGCCTCCTCTTCGTCACCGGCGCGACCTTGCTGTGGCGCGGCCAGGCGCTGCGCACCGCGTTCTGGCCCGGGTTGCTCGCCGGCCTGCTGCCCCTGCTGCTCTCGTTGGCGGCCAACCAGAGCCACGGCTGCGCCAGCGGCCATTGCTCCACCTGGTGCGTCCAGGCGTGCGCCGCCGGCGGCGTGGGGGCGGGCCTCTTCATCGCCCACCTGGCCACCCGTCGGCAGCTCGGCTGGACGTTCTGGGGAGGCGCCTCGCTGATGGCCATCTTCACCGGCGCCATGGGCTGCGCCTGCATCGGCGCCTCCGGCGTGCTGGCGCTGGTGGTGGGCTACGCGGCGGGCCTCGCGCCCCGCGGGGCGTG
>CALNBU010000343.1 GCA_937875615.1 uncultured Archangium sp. | reverse complement strand
ATACGCAAAACGATATGATTAAATCGAGGAAGAGGGCCAGCAGGAAACGGTCGGTCGAGGCTAGGACCACGGCCAGGCCGAGCGAGGCGGCGCGAAGGCGCGCAAGCAGGTCGAGCTCAAGCGCGCCGCGGTGGAGCGCGCCCGCGCCGCGCTGGCCACCGCCACGGGCGCGGCACAGCGCGAGGCCCTGCAGGCGGCGCTGCAACAACTCGAGCTCGACCAGACCGAGGCGAACGAGCGGCTGGCCAACAGCGACCTCACCGCGCCCGTCGACGGCGTGGTGTTGTTGCCGGAGCTGCCGCTGGAGCTGGAAGCGGGCGCCCGCTTTGCCCGGGTGATGGACCCCCAGCGGCACATCGAGGTGAGCGGCGCCCTGCCGCCGGGCCTCACCCGCGCCACGCTGAAGCTGGGTCACGTGGAGCGGCCGGTGCCCGTGGAGGATGGCCGGGCGCGCGTCACCCTCGCGCCGGAGCTGGTCGACGCGCAGGGCGAGCTGCTGGTGCCCGGCGGCTCCCGGCCGTGGCTGCTGCACCGCCTCGGTCGCTGAGCGCCCCTCCAGACATGACTCGGGCCCGAGTGATGTGCGGGAGGTCCCCCACATCGCCCGAGCCCGCGTCCGTCGAAGACGACCGGCAGCTCACCCGAAGGGCGGCACCGGCTTGACCTCGCCCACCTTGAGCCCACCCAGGTGCGCGAGCACCTTCTTGTAGTGCTCGTTGTCGGGCGCGTAGGTGACCAGCGAGTCACCCACCAGCCCACCGGGCCCCTCGGCGCGCAACTTCAGCTCCAGGGTTCCGTCGGGCAACATGGTGGCACTGCCGATGCTGTTCTGGCTCATTTACTGACCTCCGTAACGCTGCCGCCAGTATTCCATCAACGCGGGGAACTGGGCAGCCCCCCGACCATTGGGGTCTCCGCTGACGAAGTAGGCGTAGGACTCGGCGTAGGCCTCGGAGCGACCCGCGTCGCCGGCCTGGGTGTAGTAGTCGGCCATGTTGCCGCGGGCGAGGTCCGAGTCGTAGGCGGCGATGAAGTCGCGGTCGCTGCGGCTCTCGTAGCCACGCGCGGCGTCCACGGCGTGACCGGCCTCGTGCGCCGCCAGGCTCACCGAGCCGTGACGGGCGCCGGTGGGGAACACCTCGCGACCACCGCCGGGGCCGGCGCGGGTGGCGATGACCACCGCCTTGTCGGACGGCGAGTAGGCGCCAGGCACCTGCTGCCAGGTGGAGCCCGGAGGCCAGCCGCGGGGCTGCTCGTTGGCGAGGCGGGGGAGCCCATCGGCCACCGAGTCGCGGCAGGCGTACACGCTGATGCCCGCGCGCTCCATGGTGCGGAGGTCGGCCAGCGGCATCTTCGCGATTTCTGACACCACCGCGTCGACGTCGGCCTGGGTGGCCGTACCGCGCGCCACCACCAGGCGACGGGCGAGGGCCTCGCGCTCGGCGGCGTCGGTCGTCGCCGTGGTGCCGGTGGTGCCCGTCGTGCCAGTGGTATCCGTCGGGCCCGTGGTGGTGCCGGTCTGACCCGTCGTGTCGGTCTGACCCGTGGTGCCCGTCTGACCGGAGGTCTGGGGCTGCTGAGGCGCCTGACGGCCCTGCAGCGCGGCGAAGGTCTGCGGACCTGCGACGCCGTCCACCTTGAGCCCGTTGGCGCTCTGGAAGGCGCGCAGCGCGGCGAGCGTCTGGTTGCCGAAGATGCCGTCGGCCGGGATGCCCAGCTGGCGCTGCAGCTGACGAACGTCCTCTCCGCGCGAGCCGACGCGCAGGAGCCGGGCGGGCGTCGCCGGCGCCGCGCCACGGATGGCCTCGGCGGCGCTGATCGTCGGCGCGTCGGACTGGAGCGGCGCCGGGGCCGGATTGAGCTGCAGGCGATCCAGGCTGGCCGCGCGACCCAGGCTGTCTTCAGACCAGCTGGCCAGCGTCGCTGCGGGGTTGTTCTTGGTCACCTCAGGCAACTTCGCCGGGATGACGGGGGCTTTCGGTCCACCAACGCGAGTGCTCATAGATGCAGAGTTGTAGGCCGGAGACGGTCAAAAGTTGCGTGTCGACTGTTTTTTTCACCCGCTGTCTCACCAGGGAGACAGGTTGTGACCAGAACGTCACGACATGAGCCCACACCAGGGGTGTGGATCCGCCCTCGCTGGATCAGCGCCGGGCCGCTCAGCGGGTGAGGGAGCGCTGCAGCGTGTCGAGCTGCGAGCGCAGCGAGCCGTCGTACTGGTGGCTGCCGACGGAGGCCACCACCCCACCCAACAGCGAGGGGTCGACCTTCGTCTCCAGCACCACGCTGCGCTGCGTGAGCGCCTCGAGCTGCTGCTTGAGCGCCGCCACCTCCGGGTCACCCAGCTTCGACGCCGAGGTGACGCGGCCGCGGAGGCGGCCCATGCGGACGTCCACCAGCTCGCGGTAGACGCGGGTCATCTCCGACAACGCGCCGAAGCGGTTGCGGTCGATGAGCAGCTTGAGGAAGTTGGCCAGCACCGGCGCGATGCCCGTCGACGCGGCGATGACCGCATCGACCACCGCCATGCGCTGCGTGCGGGTCTGCGTGGGGCTCGACACCGCCTCGAACAACGCCGGGTTGCCGTCGAAGAAGGCCGTCAACGCGAGCAGCTGCTCCAACACCTGGTCGGCGGACGCGCCAGCGGTGTCGAGGAGTGCACGGGCGTAGCGACGGGCGACGGGGATGTTGGACATGGCGGGG
>CALNBU010000342.1 GCA_937875615.1 uncultured Archangium sp. | reverse complement strand
TGCCTGCTGGCGGGGTGTCCGGCGTCGACGCGAGGTGCCCCCAGCTCTCCGCACCCGGTGAGCGCCAGCAGGCAGGTCAAGGCGGCGAGGTGGCTTCGTGGTGTCATCAGGGCCCCCGCCCGCGTGTCCTGCAGGCGCAGAAGAGGTGGCTCGAGCATGGTGTGGTCCGCGAGCGTAGCGACGGGGGCGCGAGCCGGAAAGCGCCGGCGCTGGCTCCGACGCGTGCTGGTGACGGCGCGTCGCTCAGCGCGCGGGGCGCCCGCGCACGAAGGCCGCGAGGTGCTTCCCGGTGAGCGTGGCCTGCGTCTTCACCAGCGTGGCGGGCGTGCCCTCGAACACCACCCGGCCTCCTTCGTGGCCGGCGCCGGGGCCGAGGTCGATGAGCCAGTCGGCGTGTGCCATCACCGCCTGGTGGTGCTCGATGACGATGACCGACTTGCCGGCGTCGACGAGGCGGTCGAGCAGGTGCAGCAGCCCGGCGAGATCCGCCAGGTGCAGGCCGCAGGTGGGCTCGTCGAGCACGAAGACCCCGCCCTCGGTGCCGAGGTGGGTCGCCAGCTTGAGCCGCTGCCGCTCGCCGCCGGACAGCGTGGTGAGCGGCTGCCCCAGGCGCACGTAGCCCAGGCCCACCTCGCGCAGGTGCAGGAGGGTCTTCCTGGTGGCCGGGAGCTTCGCCTCGCCGGCGTCGAAGAAGACGGCGGCCTCGTCGACCGGCAGCTCCAGCACCTGGGCGATGTCCAGGCCGCCCAGCCGGTGGTTCAGCACCGAGGCCTGGAAGCGCCTGCCCGCGCAGTCTTCGCAGACGGTGCTGACGCCGGCCATCGGCCCGAGGTCCACGTAGAGGACGCCGGCGCCGTTGCAGGTCGGGCACGCGCCCTCGGAGTTGGGGCTGAAGAGCGCCGGCTTTACCCCGTTGGCCTTCGCGAAGGCCTTGCGGATGGGCTCCAGCAGCCCGGTGTAGGTGGCGGGGTTGCTCCGGCGCGAGCCGTGGATGGGCGCCTGGTCGATGCTCACCACGCCTTCGCGCGGGCTGACCGCGCCGTGGATGAGCGAGCTCTTCCCCGAGCCCGCGACGCCGGTGACGACCACCAGCACGCCGAGCGGGATGTCCACGTCGACGTCCTTCAGGTTGTGCGTGCGGGCGCCGCGCACCTCCAGCTTGCCGGTCGGCGCGCGCACCGCGGCCTTGACGCCGGCGCGGTCGCTCAGGTGCCGGCCGGTGAGGGTGCCGCTCGCCTTGAGCTGCGCGACGGTGCCCTCGAACACCACCTCGCCGCCCGCAGTGCCGGCGCCGGGGCCCAGGTCGACCACGTGGTCCGCGATGTCGATGACCTCCGGCTTGTGCTCGACCACCAGCACGGTGTTGCCCTTGTCGCGCAGC
>CALNBU010000341.1 GCA_937875615.1 uncultured Archangium sp. | reverse complement strand
CGATGCCGAGTTTGCACTCCACGCCGCTCTTATCCTCCACACGGTGCGCCAGCGACTCGTCGAAGCCGAGGCGCACGTGCAGCCGGCGGGGGAACCGCGCGGCCAGCGCGCGCCAGGTCTGCTCCATGGCCGGCTCCCCGCTGCCCAGCACCACCGCCGCGGCGCCCTGCTCCAACAGCCGCGGCAGCGCGGCGGCGAGGAGGTCGCTCCCCTTCTGGGCGGTGAGCCGCGAGACCACCCCGAACAGCGGCATGCCCTCGGCCGGCGCGTCGAGCTGACACGAGGCCAGCAGCTCGGCGCGACAGCGCGCGCGCAGCGCCAGGGTCTGGGCGGTGTAGTTCACCGGGAGGAACACGTCGGTCGCCGGGTTCCAGGCGTCGGTGTCGACGCCGTTGAGCACGCCGTGCAGCAGCGAGCGCTTGTACGAGAGCAGCCCCTCCAGGCGCTGGCCGAAGCGGGGCGTCTGAATCTCCCGGGCGTAGGTCGGCGAGACGGTGGTGATGACGTCGGCGGTCATCAGCGCCGCCTTCATGAACGAGAGGCGGTCGAAGAACTCCACGCCCTCGGTGGAGAAGAGCGACCAGGGTATGCCCAGCGCGCCCATCTCTTCTCGCGCCGCCAGCCCCTGGAACGCGAGGTTGTGGATGGTGAAGACCCGCCGCGCGCGCCCCAGCGGGGTGTGCGCGTAGCCCTCGCGCAGCGCCAGCAGGGCGAGGCCCGTCTGCCAGTCGTTGCCGTGCACCACCTCCGCGTCGAAGCCGTCGCGCTGCGCCGTCGAGAGCGCCGCGCACGAGAACAGCGCGAAGCGGCGCGCGTCATCGCCGTGGCCGTAGAGGCCCGGGCGGGCGAAGGCCTGGTCGCAGTCGATGAAGACCTGTTCGACGTCTCCCTCGGCGCGCCAGGTGGCGACCTCGTAGGCGCCGAAGGGGAAGTGCAGCGTCAGCGGCGCACCGAAGCGCGTCAGCCCTTCGCGCGGCACCGACTGGTAGAGCGGCGAGACGACGCGCACCGTGAGCCCGCGCTTCGCCAGCGCCCGCGGGAGCGCCGCGGCCACGTCACCCAGACCACCCGTCTTCGAGAACGGGGCGACTTCGGAGCTCAGGAACAGAACACGCATGCAACGGTGCTTCTTTTAGCTAACGTCTGGCGCCCATGGACAAGCGGTTCGACGACATCGTCGTGCCGATGACGAATCCGTCTGGCGCGCCGGTACGAGACCTCGTACCCGGGCAGTTCTGCGGCGGCCGCATGAAGGGCTTCGCGCTGGTCCACCTGGTCGAAGAGCTCGCCGCCATCGACGCGCTCGACGCCTGGCACGCCACCTGGCCGGAGCCGCACCGCGCCACGCTCAAGCGGCGCAACCTGAGCCCGGGCGCGTGGTTCCCGGTCGAGTACTACTACCACGGTGCCATGTTCCTCGCGCAGCGCCTGGGGCCGCTCCCGCGCAGCGCCATCGACGTGGGCCATCGCATCACCCGGCGCGACATCGGCGCGTTCTTCCGCTTCCTCAGCAGCATGGCCTCGCCGCCCACGGTGCTCTCGCTCGCGAGCAGCTTCTGGCGCAGCTACTACGACCGCAGTGAGCTTCACTGCACCCAGGTGAGCGACACCAGCGCCCTGCTGGAGATCCGCGGCTGGCCGCTCCTCGACGACATCATCTCGCTGCACGAGCTGGGCGGCTCCTTCGTGGCCTTCAACGAGGCCTGTCGCGCGAAGGACGTACGGCTCACCCGGCTGGAGCTCACCCGCCCCGGCCACTTCACCTACGCGCTGCACTGGAGCCCCCTCCCATGACGCACCCCACCCCCTGGGCCGAGCCCTTCGAGCGCTTCGGGGAAGTCTTCGCCGAGGCCACCGCGAAGATTTCCCAGGACCCCAACGCCGTCTCCCTCGCCACCGTCGACGCCCGCGGACGACCGACGGTGCGCGTGGTGCTGCTCAAGGGCTACGACCAGCAGGGCTTCGTGTTCTACACCAACACCCGGTCGACCAAGGGCCGGGCGCTCGGCGAGACCCGGGTGGCGGCGCTCAACTTCTACTGGCCGGCGCTGGCCAGGCAGGTGCGCGTGGAGGGCCTGGCGGAGCCGGTCTCCGACGCCGAGGCCGACGACTACTTCGCCACCCGACCTCGGAGCTCCCAGCTGGGCGCGTGGGCCTCGCACCAGTCGGAGGTGCTGACGGACCGCAGCGAGCTCGAGGCGCGCCTCGCCGAGACCACCCGACGCTTCGAAGGCCGACCGGTGCCCCGCCCGCCGCACTGGAGCGGCTTCCGGGTGCGCCCCGACCGCATCGAGTTCTGGCGGGCGCACGAGTTCCGGCTCCACTGGCGCGAGGCCTACGTGAAGGCGGGCGACGGCTGGCAGCACCAGTGGCTCAACCCGTAAAACCGTCCGGATTCCGCTGCTGTTGCACGACGCAACACCTGGGCCAGCACCTGCGATAATCGGCCCATGACGACCATCAAGAGCGTTGTGGACTCAGCGGCGCGCCTGGCCGCGGAGGCGGCGCGAAAGTTGACGACGGCGGCAGCCACGAAGCAGCCGCCGGTGACAACGCCCAAGGCGCCCGCCGCGTCCAGCTTCCAGCCGGCCGCCGCCCCTTCCAAAGATCGGACCGCGCAGCTGGCGGCCCTCGACGCCCGAATGACGACCGCGCAGGTGCCCGAGGACGTCCGCACCCGCACCCAGGAGCGTCTGGCGGGGTTGTCCGACGCCGACGCGGCGCGGGAGCTGCAGCTCATCCAGACGGCGCTGGCCACGCCCAACGCCGACCGCGCGATGAGCGCGTACGACCAGATCAGCACCCTCGCAGAGTCCAGCCCCGAGGCAGCCCAGCGCCTCACCCCCGAGGACGTCGGTCAGGAAGGCGTCCTCGGCGTCCAGCAGGCGGTGACCGCGGCGCAGGCGCTGACCACCATGTCGCAGGAGCAGTACGATGCGGTCTCCGGCGCGCTGGCCCAGGCCGGCACCGGCAGCGCGAAGGCCGACCCCCAGGCCGAGCGGGCGCTCATCCTCAAGGCGGTGGCGGCGCGCTCCGGGCGGCTGCAGCCCAACTTCATCGACGAGCTGGTGCGCGGCGCGGGGCTCACGCAGAGCACCGAAGC
>CALNBU010000340.1 GCA_937875615.1 uncultured Archangium sp. | reverse complement strand
GCCCAGCTGCTCCGGGGGCATCAAGGGGAAGTTCCTCTACCTCGCCCCGGAGCAGCTGGGCTCGGAGCCCCTGGATCACCGGATGGACCTCTTCTCGCTGGGGGTGATGCTCTACGAGCTGACCTGCGGAAAGAGCCCGTTCCACCGCACCTCCACGGAGGCCGTCATCTACGCCATCCGCATGGAGGAGCCCGAGCCGCCCTCGCGGGTGCGGCGCGGCTTCCCGGCGGCGCTGGAGAAGGTGATCCTCAGGTGTCTGGTGAAGGACCGCGCGCGCCGCTACCAGTCGGCGGCGGAGGTGCGCACCGCGCTCGAGAAGTTCGTCGCCGCCGAGGGCACCACGCGCGACGACGTCATCGCCTACGTCACCCGGCACTTCGGCGACGAGAGCGAGCGGACCCACGTCTACATCCCGCCCAACGCCGAGAAGCCCGGACCTCCGGTGCCGGAGGGGCGGCGGGAGACAGGGGAGACCCTGGCGCCGCCGCCGCGCCCGAGGAATCCATGGGACGTGGAGCTGACCGCGCCCATGCCGACGGATCCCATGGGGGCGCCGCCCGCGCCCTCCGCGCCGCGCCGGGAAGCAGGCCTCAGCGAGGCCCCGGTGGAGCCCACCGCGCTCTCGGCCGGCGGACAGCACAAGCTGCGGGTCGGCGAGGTGTACTCGCCGCTCATCCCCACCATGGACGAGCGCCCGGCGGTGCCGCGCTCCAACTTCTATCGGGACCCGGAGGAGACGCGCGCGGCGCCCACCACACCGCCGCCACCGTTGCCGGCGCGGCGCAGCGTGGTTCAGGCGAGCAAACCGCCGCCGCCGCTGCCGTCCACCGAGATTCCCGAGGTGGTGTCGGTGGTCTCGGCGGGCGATGACACGTTGGGCGCGGCCGATGAGGAGCCGCCGCCTGCCCGGACGACGAAGCCTCCGCCCCGGCGGCGTGGACCTCCACGAAACCCCGCGGCGCGCCCGCGGCGCCCGATGGACTCCGACGACTTTCTGCAGACGGTGGATCAGGCCCGCTTCAGCCTGCTCGGGCGCCTCACCGGCTCCCGGACGCTGATGATCATCCTCGGCGTGGCCGCGGTGCTGATGGGCCTGCTGCTGCTGCTGGTGCTCTGGCCCAGGGGCAGCCAGGGGCCGGTCGAGCCGGAGCGCCCCGGAGCGCCGCCGCCTCCGCCGTCGTTCATGCGCGTCACCATCAAGCCAGGCAAGGGTGTCGACGACATCCTCGTCGACGGCAAGCCCTACCGGGCGGGCGAGGTGCTGGAGCTGCGGCGCGGCAACGTCAGCGTCAAGTACAGCTGCCCGGGGAAGAAGAAGGGCTCCCGGCTGCAGCGCGCGAGCACCGCGATGATCGAGACCACCGACGCGCCGGTGGAGGTGCCGATCAGCTGCACGTGATCGGGTGGCCTGCCTGGCGGCGGCTCAGAAGCGGGCCTGCACCACGGCGTTGAAGCCGAGCTGGTTGGGCTGCTCGAAGACCGGCTGCGCGATGCTCTCGGTGGAGTCGCGGAAGGTCACGCGGTTGTTGTCCCGGTTGTAGAAGACCTCGCCCAGGATGGCGAAGTACTCGGAGAGATCGAAGCGGAAGGTGCCCTTCACGCTGTAGATGGGGAAGACCTGCTCGTCGGCGGGGAGGATGGCGAAGAGGTTGACGTCGCGCACCACCACCGTGCGCGGACCAGAGAGGCCGGGGAGCGGGTTGGCGCCGCCAAAGTCGAAGCGGGGCGCGCTGACCGAGGCCGGGTTCTGGACACCGAAGATGAGGCCCAGGGTGAGGTGCGCCTCGGGCCAGTGCTTGTCACCACCGACGGCGGCCCAGATCTCGGGTCGCACGGTGGCGCCTGACGCGAAGTCGACGTACGGCGGCAGGCCGGGGACATCGAACTGGATGAAGGACAGCGTGCGGAAGAGGCCGATGGCGTAGAAGCGCCAGTAGTCGAGCTTGAAGCGCGCCTGCAGCGCCACCGCGCCGGCGGCCTGGTTGCGCGTAGAGGCGAACTTGTCGGGGTCGACGAGCGTCTGCGCCAGCACGCTGCCCTCGACCGACAGCTGGTAGCTGAAGCCGCCCGGGTAGCGCTCCGGCCGGAAGAAGCGCTGCATGATGTCCGGGTCGTTCTTGTAGAGCCGGAGGTCGAGCGACGGCTGAATCACGTCGGAGAACACCGAGAACTGGGTCGAGGCGCCCATGGCGTTCACCGGCGCGCGAACGCCGGACTGCGCGAGCGAGGGCACGATGCCGCGGCTGAAGTAGCCACCGTTGACCTCCCAGCGCACGCGGCCGGGGACCAGGTCCACGCCGCCGCCGGCTAGAAGGCCGTACTGGCGCTCCTGCACGTTGGAGAGATTGTTGAGCAGCAGGCCGGTCTTGGCGCCCACGAAGGCGTACCAGCGGTCGCGGGTGATCTGCAGCTTGGCGCCGGGGACGGCGGCGGGGCGGCCGGTCGACGAGAGCCCGGGGCCCTGGTTGTAGGTGAAGGCGGAGTCGCCACCCCAGGACAGCTTCCACGCGAAGCCCAGACGGAAGCGGTCGGCGGAGACCGGGAAGCCGGTCAGCGAGATCTCCTCGCGCTCGCCCCAGCCGGCGGGCTTGTAGTTGATCTTCACGAAGCTCGCGTTGTCGAAGAGCTGGATGGCGCCCGACGGGTTGGCGATGACCACGATGTTGAACGCGGCCTCGGCGTCGAAGCCGTTGAAGAAGCTCGGAGACTTCTTGTACAGCGAGATGTTCGAGAGCGTCTCGAAGCCGGTGAAGCGGGTGTTGAAGTTGTCGTAGAACTGCGTGTTCTGGCGCGAGGCGCCGAAGCCGGTGCCCGGCTCACTGGGGGTGGTCTCGCCGGGCTTGACGAAGACGTTGGAGTTGGCCACCGCGAAGGTGACGCGGGTGTCGATGAAGTCGCCCGCCAGCGCGACGGCCGGCAGCGCGCCCAGCAACCAGAAGATTCGAAAAGACCGCTTCACGAGAGGCTCCATGGAGAAGTTTCAGTTGCAGGGCTTGATGGGGGCGGGGCACTGCAGCCCCGCGCCGGGGTAACAGCAGAGATCATCGGCGTCGCGCGGGAGAATCGCCCAGCGGGGCCGCGCCGCCTGGACGTGCCGGAGGTGGCCCACCACGTCGAAGGTCGCCGCGCGCAAGGCGCGGCAGCGGACCGCCTCGACCTCGTTGGCGTCGTTCTCGTCGCAGTCGGGGTTGAGCTCGGGCACCGCGTCCTTGGTGACGAGGTTGATGCGGGTTCGCGCGTTGACGCCGAGCACGCAGCTCGAGGCCTCGGCCACCGCGGCGAGCGCGATGTGGTCGTCGTTGCCGGTGAGCTGGATGGGCGTGGAGACCCCGGCGGGGAACACCGGATCTTCTGGCGAGATCATCAGGTCGGAGTCGCCCAGGCGGTACCGGGTGTCGTGATCGCAGGTCACCACCATGTTGGCGTTGAAGTAGAGCTCGCGGAGCCGCGGGAGCTGCACGCCGCCATCGTTGGCGGTGGTGGTGAGCGTGAGGTAGCGCTGCGGCAGTTGCGGGTCGCCGCCCAGGGCCTCGGGCCCCGCGGGCTGCATCTCCACCACGAACTGGCCGAAGCCCTCGAAGTTGGTGCGCTCGCTGCAACGCTCCCCGGCGAACTGACCGATGCCGAGCGTGCACTCCTGGTTGCAGGTGCGCTCGGTGGTCTCGGCGGCGGTCTCGGTGTCGCCGCACAGGCTCCAGGAGTTGGAGGGTGGGTTCTCACAGAAGAAGGGGACCGTCCCGTCGCCGTTGAAGTCGCAGTCGGCGAAGCGTTTGGGGAAGCTGACCCGCCGCGCGCGCACCAACCCGGACTCGAGGCTCTCCATCTTCATGTTTCGGCGGTTGTGGCCGCAGAGCGCGTCGGTGAGGTACGGCGCCAGCACGTTGTCCTGTCCGCAGGTGCGCCCGCCGAGATCATAGGGCTTCGCGTACTGGAGCCACTTGTTCCACTGATCCTCGGGCAGCTGCCTCACCCGCTCCGCGGTGAGCCAGGCGGGGAAGGTCAGCTGCGTGGTGGAGGTGAACTCCTGCACCGACCCCGAGAGGGTGAAGAGGAGATCTCCGGTGTCGAGCCCGTCCGGGTAGTTGTAGTTGTAGATGAACATCGAGCCGAAGGTGCCGGGGAGGTAGCGCGGACAGTCGTTCTGGCTCCGGCACACCGTCTGGCCGATCTCGCACAGGCCGGTGCCGCCGTCGGTGATCAGCGCGCGGGTGCCGTCGCCCTGCACCTCGACGCACGGCTCGCGGGGCTCGATGTTGGCGTTGCGGACGGAGTCGCCGTTGATGTCCTGGGTCAGCTCCACCTTGCGACAGGCGGTGATGTCGGTGACGAAGAAGCCCGACGGGTCGAGCCCGGTCACCACCATCAGCGAGTCGGCGCCGTTCCGCTGGGCGTCGTCGTGGCAGCTCTGGGTGAGCTTCTCTCCGGTGTTGGGGTTCTTGCCGACCACCACGAACTCTCCGACGAAGGGAGAGCCCCGGTTGTCGAGGATGCCCGGGTCCTGGAGCGACTGGATGGTGTGGTCCGCGAAGTAGATGATGGCCGAGGTGCCGGAGGCCCAGCTTCGCGTCCCGGCGTCTTCGTCGGGGAGCAGCGAGGGGTCCGGCTCTTCGCCGCCGGGATACACCTTGGTCGGCGGAGCGTCTTCGACCCACACCCGCACCTCGCCGTAGAGCTTGAGCGCGGTCACCGTCGCGTTCAGCACCCCGCCGCTCAGCGGTGCCCAGCGGCCGCGTTGGTCGGCCGACAGCTCACCGGGCACCACCCGGAAGCTGACCGGCCGGTCGGTGACCACCGGCTCGCCCTTGAGGTCGAGGGCCTGCGCCTGCAGGTCGATGCGCACCTCTCCGGGCGGGATGATGTACCGGCACTCGGGCGTGCCCCGGAGCTCGAGAGGCACCTCGGCCTGGGAGGGGTAGTTGCGGGCACACTCGCTCACCACGTCGACGGGCGTCTGGGTGTTGCCGCTGACGGTGTAGAGGCGCAGCACCTCTACCTTGAAGCTGCTCAGCTCCTTCGGCTGAGTGGCTTCGGTGCCGCGATCGAGGAACGGGCAGCCGCTCAACAGCAGCGCCAGGGGCCAGAGCCGCTTCATTTCACCCTCCGCAGGATGCGGCCGTCTTCCGCGCCGGTGGCGATGGGCACGGTGGTGGGGTTCTCGCAGAAGTTCTTCACCGCGCGCGTCACGTTGCCGCACAGCGGGTCTCCGGCCAGGGCCTGCCGACAGGCGCACTTGCCCAGCCAGGGGCCCTCCGGCAGCTCGGTGAAGCAGCGGGTGATCTGCTCGTTGAGGTCGATGTCGCCGCAGTTCGTGGCGTCGCCGCGGAAGATCTCGGAGCACGAGCACTGGGGCGCCGGGGCCTCGGGCACCGCGTTGAGCGCGTCGCGGAAGGCGGCGGCCTGCTGACAGAAGCCCGTCTCCTGCGGGTCGACGTGCCACCGCGCCGGGTTGGCGGGATCCCTCGAACCGCAGGGCTGGCCCTTGGCGCCGACGATGTTGTCGTGCTCGTCGCGCGCATCGCCCAGCAGCTCGTCGCAGCTGCAGAAGTTGGTCATGTAGCCGATGAGCGAGTCGCGCAGCGGGATGCCGGTCTCCACGCGGGTGGTGTTCCGCTTGAGCACCAGGAAGCCGGAGCCGCCCTTGGCGATGTAGTCGTTGGTGGCCACGCGGTAGGACTCGGTCTCCTGCAGCGGGACCCCGTTGACGAAGATGTTGGTGCCGGTGTGCGCCCAGCAGCGGCCGCCGCCGGCCATGCTGGAGTCGGCCTGGCACTGCCAGGGCGCGCGCCCGGTGCGGTCGTCGCCGCCACACTCGCTGGCGTCGCCCTCCGGGTTGCACGGCTTGCGGAGGTTGTTCAGCTGGGTCTGGGCGCAGTCCATGACGAAGCGCGCGCCGGAGATCTGCGCCTGCGAGCCGCAGCCGCGCTCCGCGGAGCGGTCGGCGATGAAGTCGAACATCTCCTGCATCTCTCCGCCGGAGAGGAACATGATGTTCACGGTGTTCTCGAAGGGGAACACGTTGAACATCGCCTCCTGCGTCAGCGGCCCCGCGTAGAGGTTGTCGCGGATACCCAGCGAGTTGGTCACCGCCACCTCGGCTTCGACTCCCTGGCGCCGGCGCATGGAGTCGGCGGCGATGTTGCCCAGCGGGCTGTCGCCGCCGGTGGAGTTGTTGCGGCGGGCGATGTCGCGGGGCGCGAAGGCGAAGAGCGAGGTGAGGTTGAGCTTCACGTCGAGGTCGTTGATGTACGGCATCAACAACTGCGTGGTGTTGCGGTCCTCCTGCTCGGAGCAGGCCGTCACCGCGTCGCGGACGCGCTGCAGGCTCATGAACTCTCCGGGCTCCCAGAAGTTGTCGCGGTAGTACGCGTGGAGCTGCTCGTCGCACCACAGCGAGTCGACCGGGAAGACCTTGAAGTCGAAGGAGACGATCTCCGCGCCGTTGATGGTGCGCGCGTCCCTGGTCGGCACCTCGATGACCGCGTCGATGCGGTTGACGTACTTGGCGAAGGCTCCGCCGTGGCTGAGGATCACCTTGCGGCCGTCGGGGTCGGTGAGGATCTGCGGCGGGTTGAGCACGATGTGGAGGTGGCCGCCGAGGATGGCGTC
>CALNBU010000339.1 GCA_937875615.1 uncultured Archangium sp. | reverse complement strand
TCGACTCACACCCCCAGGAGGTGCTGGACCTGGTGGCCGCGGCGACCGCGGACCTCTTTCAGGGGCCTTCGGTGACCTCCATCGAGAAGCTCTTCCGCAAGTCGCGCGGTCAGCCGGAGAACGGCGTGCACTACTTCCGGGAGATCGTGGTGTTCTCGGAGAACCTGCTGCACGTCTTCATGCGCACCAAGACCCGCTCCGACCAGGCGCTGGTGTTCGTCTGTCGCGCCTCGGCCAACATCGGCATGGTGCTGACCAAGAGCCGCCAGTCGCTCGCCGAGGTCGAGGCCTCGGTCTGAACGGAGGAGTCAGCCCAGAGAGTCTGCGTTCTTGAGATCCTTGAGGCGCAGGCCGCTCTTCTTGAGCAACCGGTAGAGCGATTGCAACGACAGGCCGGTGTGCACCTCGGCCTGCTTGAGGTCATAGCTGCACAGCTTCATGACCTCCGCGAGGTACTGGCGTTCGAAGTCGTTCTGAACGCGGTCCTTCGCCTCGTGGTACGAGAGCCTGCTGGCCACCTCGAGCAGCGACGTCCGGTCGCTCTTCTGCTCGGTGGGGACCAGCAGGTCGAGCCAGGAGGAGTTTCCGGTGGCCTGCATCAGCGCGCCGCGCTCCAGCACGTTGCGCAGCTCGCGCACATTGCCGGGCCAGTCGTAGCCCTCGAGCAGGGAGAGCATCTGCGCGGAGAGCTCGATGGGGGTGGCCAGGCTCTTGACCAGGTGCCGGCTCAAGAGCGGGAGGTCGTCCTTCCGGGTGCGCAGCGGCGGCACCCGGACCCGCGCCACGGCGATGCGGAAGTAGAGCTCCTGGCGGAAGCGCTTCTGTTCGGCCTCGGCCGAGAGGTTTCGTGTGGTGGCGGCGATCACCCGGCCATCCAAACGCTTGCCGGGCGTCCACTCCCGGCTCTCGAGGATCCGCAGCAGCCGCGCCTGCGCGCTGGCCGGCAGCTCCGCGACCTCGTCGAAGAACACCACGCCGCCGCGCGCGGTGGCCAGCGCGCCCTCGGGCCCGAAGAGCTCGCGGTCGAGGGTCTGCTCGTTGAGCGCAGGGCAGTCGACGACCCGGAAGGGACCGAAGCGGCGCGCGGAGTAGGCGTGCACCGCGCGCGCGGCCAGTTCCTTGCCGGTGCCTGTCTCGCCCTCGATGAGCAGGGTGAGATCTTCGCGCGTCACCCGCCGCAGCTCGGCGAAGACGATGCGCATTGCCTCGGAGCTGCCCACCAGCTCTCCGAACTGATCTCCCAGGTCGAGCTCCACCTCGGTGGTGTGGGACCGTTGCTTGACGGTGAGGCGGGTCTTGCCGAGGTCGATCTTGTCGCCCGGCTCGACGAAGGCCTGCAGGGTGGGGCGCCCGGCGAGGAAGGTGCCGTTGCGCGAGTTGAGATCCCGGAGGATCAGCCCGCGTGGCGTGCGCTCGATCTCGAGGTGCTTGCGGCTCACCGTGCCATCCGAGAGCACCAGATCGTTGCTCTCGTCGGTGCCCACCCGGATCAGGCCCGAGAGCGCGGAGACGTGGCGGCCCTTGTCGGGCCCGCCGGTGACCTCTACCGTCCATTCACGGATCGGTACCCGCATCATGCTGTCGCCGGGAATCGTGACGGACTCTGTGGTCTCCACCATCGGTTGGCGCGACTTTACTTTCATGGGAGCACCTCGTCGCGCTCTTCCCCTGCGCGGCCCACGCGGAGCCGGACCTGGCCCTTGAGTCGCCCGCGGGCCAGCACCTCCGGGAGCGCGGGCTGGCCGTCGACGGAGAGGATGAGATCTCCGGGTTGGAGCCGCGCGCCGCCGGGCGCGGCCAGCACCACCAGCGAGGGCGGGGTGCGCGCCAGCCGGGCGGCCTGCGCCTCGTCGAGCCAGGGCGTGAGGAACCGGGCCCGATTCTGCATCCACACCTCGGCGCGCAGCGCGTCGGGTTGGGCGCGCGCGGCGTCGGGCTGCGCCGCGGTGATGGCCGGGGCCAGCGTGAGCGTCTCCAGCAGCCGGGTCATCGCCCAATGCGGGTCGAACTCCTCCTGTTCGTTGGGCGGCGCGAAGGGGTCTTCATCGAGCTGCCCGTGCACCTCGGCCAACACCGTGGCGGTGGCCGGGTGCAGCACCTCCACGGTCAGCAGCCAGCGCGCCTGCCGGCTGCGGGTGCTGGCGCGGTCTTCGCCGCGGGCGTCTTCGCGCTCGAAGGTGGTCTCGGCTTCGCGCAGCTCGGCGGAGGTCCGGAGGAGCACCGCTTCGTCGGGCGCGAGCTGCGCGCGGGACAGCAGCGGCAGGGCGGTGGTGCCATCCCACCCGGCCCGATCGAAGTGGACGACCTTCACCTGGGCCGGCCCCACCACCGCGAGCTGCCGCCCGACCAGGCTCAACGCCACCGCCACCTGCCGCTGCGCGAGCTCGAAGGCCCGCCAGCCCGGCGCCTCGACGCCGGTGAGCCGCGCGCCTGGAATGATGATGGTCGAGACGCGCGGAGGCGCGGGGAGCTCGTGCACCACGCGCTGCACACCCGCGACACAACCGACGAGAGGGAAACACAACAGAAGACAACGCCACATCGAGCCGCGCAGTGTACCCAAAGAGTGACGCCGGGACGTACCGCAGGAAGAGAACGTCGACTGCCGGCCGGTTCTGCGTGCCTCACTCGCGCACGTCCCCGGGAGCCGTTGGGCTTACCTCGGATCTTGTGTCGGGAGGCCCGAGAACGGGCCGGCAGTCACCCCGAGTCGTACCACGCTCGCCCGCGCGCCACACCCTCCGAATGGTTTGAGCCCCAAGCAATTGAAAAGACGCCGGTTTCGGCGGTAGGAGGCCCCGGTGCGAGAATTGCTGACCCCGGCGCTGGCCGAGTCGAACCCCCGGGCCTACATGGCGCACTTCCGTCGGCTGGAGCCCGAGGCGCAGCGCTCGTACCTGGCGGCGCTCGATCTCGATCAGCTCAAGCGACACTTCCAGGTGCTGGGCGAGGCGTTGTCGATCGGCTTGTTGCTGAGCGCGGCGGAGCACCGGCTGGAGGCGGTGGTGGGCGGCGTGCGGTTGGGCGACGCCACGGGGCCGGAGTCGGTGGGGTTGCAGCAGCGCGCGTTCGAGGTGGCCCGGCGCCTCGAGGTGAAGGCCGTCAGCGGGTTGCTCTACGCGTCGTTGGCGGGCGTCGAGGCGGCGGAGGCGGTGTGGCGACCGCTGGGCTGGCTCCCGAAAACGGTGATCCTCGCCGGGGACAGCGGCGACGAGCACACGCGGCCCTCGCTGGGCTGGGCGATGCGCGGCCTGGTGGGCGAGCTGGGGACCTTCTACATGCCCAGCGAGTCGCTGGAGTGGGACGCGCGCGAGGCGCTGGAGGCGCGGCTCCGCGCGCTGGCCGACGGGTGGGGCGCGGTGTTGGACGTGCGGATCGGCTGACGGCGCCGACTACGCAGCGCGGGTGTCGAGGAGCGCGGCCTGCACCAGCGCTTCGATCTCGGCGGTCAGGCCCGTGTTGGTCCGGATGTGCTCGTGCTGGTCGGGGAGGTTGCGGACGTGCTCCACCGCCTCGGCGACGCTGGCGTAGATCTCGGTGTTCCGCGTGCCGTTGAGCAGGTGGATGCTGGCGAACACCAGGCGGAGCATGGTGCCCGCCATGCCGCTGACGGTGACCGCCATGGCGTTGACCCGCAGCCGGTCGCCGAGCGCGCGCATGCGCACCGCCTGCGCCTCCTGGACGGCCCGGTCGACCTGCATCTTGCCCGCGAAGGCGGGGACGACCGAGATGATGCTGGTCGAGCCCCAGCGCTCCACCGCGGAGATCTGCGCCTCGGTGATGGCCACGTAGCCCTCGTTGTCCGGGGGACGCACCGAGACGATCACCAGCAGGCCTTCCTGCTCCGCGAGGGTGATGCCGGCCGGAGAGGCACGTCGGACGAGACGCATGGCGCCGAGTGTAATGGACCGTCCGCGGTGGCGCCGAGGAATACCGTGCCCGGGGCGCCGCGCCCCGAAGTCAGCCGAAGATGCGCTTGAGCACGCCTCTGGGGCGGAAGACGTCGACCTCGGGGTCGGTGTCCTCCTCGAGCGCCTGCACCCGGCTGCGGACCTGCTCGGGCGTGTCCCGCGTGGCAAAGACCGACACCACCTCCTGCCCGGTGGCCTCTTCTCTCGCGGTGATGGTCAGCAGGCACTCGTTGTTGAGCTCGAAGCTGAGCTCCACGGCCACCGCGCCGCGCGGGCCCGGGGGGAGCTCCGGGACGCGGAACACGCCCAGCCAGGTGTTGTCGGCGGCGCGCGGGTGCTCGCCCTGGAAGACCGTCAGCTCCAGCGAGCGCTGGTCGTCGCGGGTGGTGACCATGCGGTAGCGCCGCGTGGCGGGGAGCGGGGCGTTGCGGGTCAGCACGGGGTGAAAGCGCCCGCCCGGGAGCCCGATGCCGATGGACATCGGCAGCACGTCGATGAGCAGCAGCCCGGCCTTCTTGTCGAGGGCGTCGGCCAGCAGCGCCGCGCCCAGGGCCACCGCCTCCTCCGGGTTCCCCACGGTGACCGGCTGGCGCCCGAAGAGCAGGGTGATGCGCTCGGTCACCAGCGGCGCGCGGGACTGACCGCCCACCAGGACGATCTCGTCGATCTGATCGGCGCGGATCTTCTGGGTCTCCAGCACCGACTGGCAGACCTCCATGGTCCGGTCGACGATGGAGCGGGTGAGCTTCTCGAGCTGGGCGCGGCTCAGGGTGACGTCCAGGTCGACGGGCTTGCCGGCCACCACCGCCACGAAGGGCACGTGGATGCGCGCCTCCTTGAGGTTGGAGAGCGTCATCTTCGCCCGCTCCGCGGCGTCGTACACCCGCTGCACCGCCACCCGGTCGTTGAAGATGGTGTCGGTCTTCTCCTCAAAGTCGACCAGCAGCTGCGCCACCACGGCGGAGTCGAAGTCGATGCCGCCGAGGAAGGTGTCGCCGCCCGTGGACTTCACCTCGTACACCGACTCGTTGAGCTCGAGCACCGAGGCGTCGAAGGTGCCGCCGCCGAGATCATAGACCAGCACCCGCTGCGGCTTCTTGTGGGTGAAGCCCCAGGCCAGGGCGGCGGCGGTGGGCTCGTTGACGATGCGCTCCACGTGGAAGCCCGCGAGGCGCCCGGCGTGGCGGACCGCCTCGCGCTGCCGTTCGCCGTACCAGGCGGGGACGGTGATCACCGCTCGGCTCACCGGCTCGCCGAGGCGGGTCTCGGCGAGCTGCTTGAGCTCCCGGAGCACCAGCGCGGAGAGCTCCTCGAGGCGGTAGACGCGGTCGGCGAGCTTGACCGCGCAGTCGCCGTCTTCGGTGGGCACCACGTCGTAGGGGAAGCGCCGCAGCAGCTCGCGCACCTCGGGCGCGCCGGCCGTGCGCCCCAACAGCCGCTTGAAGCCGTACACCGCCCACTTCGGGTGCGCGGTGAGCTGCGGTCGGGCGGCGCTGCCGGCCACGAGCTGGCCTCGCGCGGTGAGCGCCACCAGCGACGGCACCAGCGACTGGCCGTCTTTCCAGGTGAGCATCGTCGGCTGGCCGTCCTTCACGATGGCGGCGCAGGAGTTGGTGGTGCCGAGGTCGATGCCGATGATGGGGCCGGTCCGCGCGGGCTCCGGGGCGGCCTCGAAGGGCGGGGCGCGGACGCTGGCCTCGTCGCCCTTGACCAGCAGCCGCCCGGCCGCCTCCGAAGGCAACGGCGCCGGGGCTTGCGACGCGGGCGGCTCGTCGGGTGGCACGGCGTCGAGGCGGGTGTCGATGGGGCCGACGTTGCGCGGCACCGGCGGCTCGTTGGATCTCGCGTGGGGCATCGCCGCCGCGGCGGTCTCGAGGAAGCGGCGGCTCGCCGCGTCGAGCGTGATGAACTTGAAGCCCATGCCGCTCACGCCCTCGCCGCGGTTCCCGGTGACCCAGGAGACGACGGCGGAGGCGTACAGCACCCGGGCGCCGCCCTCGAGCTTGATGTCGAGCAGCACCGGCGTGCCGGGGTTCTTGAGCTGCTTGCTGCGGAGGTAGATGCCGCCGCGCGTGAGGTTGGCGCCGTAGCGGCCGAGGAGCGCCTCCTCGGTGGCGAAGGGCAGGCGCACCGTCAGCGTGAAGGGTTGGAGGTCCGCCGCCACAGGAGCCGCGGATTACGCCAACTCCAGCCCGACGGGGCGCCCTTTTTCGTGGCGCTCCCCGCTGCGTTGACGGCTTTTCATCGGGGCGGCGTTTGTTTAAGGGCCGACCATGCTGCCTCCCGCAATCCGCCTGGGTCTGACCTTCGACGACGTCCTCCTGCTCCCCGCGCACAGCGAGGTGCTCCCGCATCAGGTCGACCTGTCGACGCAGCTGACGCGCAATCTGCGGCTCCCCATTCCGCTGTTGTCGTCGGCCATGGACACCGTCACCGGCTCCCGCATGGCCATCGCCATGGCGCAGGAGGGCGGCATCGGCGTCATCCACAAGAACTTCACGCCGGCGCTGCAGGCCGCGGAGGTGGCGCGGGTGAAGAAGCACGAGAGCGGCATCGTGATCGACCCCATCACCGTCGAGCCCGGCGCGCCGCTGGCGCGGGTGCTGGAGTTGATGGAGTCGCACGGCTTCCACGGCTTCCCGGTGGTCGACGGCCGCAAGCTGGTGGGCATCGTCACCAGCCCGGACGTGCGCCAC
>CALNBU010000338.1 GCA_937875615.1 uncultured Archangium sp. | reverse complement strand
TCGCTTCTGCCCTAGCTTTATGATCATGTAATCTTGCCGCGAAGAAGACGCCCGCCGCGAAGAAGACGTCCGCCGCGAAGAAGGCGCCCGCCGCGAAGAAGGCGCCCGCTGCGAAGAAGACGTCCGCCGCGAAGAAGAAGACGCCCGCCCGCAGGTAGTGGACCGTGGACTTCTACCCCTACCACCCGCTCAAGCTGAGGCTGTGGGTGTCGGCGGGGCTGCTCGTGGCGCTGGCGCTCACCGCCTGGGCCCTGGGTGGCGCCGCTGACACGAACGCCGGGCGCGAGGTGCTGCGCGGAGGCATGTCGCTGGGCCTGGCCGCGGGCTTCGCGATGATGCTGTACCGGCTGCGGCCCCGCGAAGACTGGGGCGTGCGGCTGACCACCCGCTCCATCCTGGTGTCCCGGGCGCGCACCGGCACCATCGAGGTGCCCTGGGAAACTGTGCGCGAGGTGCGCCGCCTCGGGGACCGCCGCGACACCCTGGCGCTGTGGCTGGGCGAGCGGGAGCGGGTGCTGGTGCCCGCCCACCTCTTCGCGCGCCGCGCCGACTTCGAGGCGCTGGTGCAGCGCATCGAAGAGCGGCTCCCGCCCCCGCGCTACGACGCCTGAGCACGCCATGGACGAGACACCGCACCTCACGCTGTTGCAGGAGGCCATCGCCCACTTCGTGCCGCACAACCGCGCGCTGGGCATCGTGCTGCACGCGGCGGACGACGCCACGGTGACGCTGCGCCTGCCGTACAGCGAGAAGCTGGTGGGCAACCCCTTGACCGCGGTGCTGCACGGAGGCGCCGTCACCACCCTGCTCGACGGCGCCTGCGGCGCGGCGGTGTACCTCAAGCTGCGCGCGCCGCTGCCCATCGCCACCCTCGACCTGCGCGTCGACTTCCTGGGGAAGCCGCCCGCCCGTCAAGACGTGCTGGCCCGGGCCGAGTGCTACCGGCTGACGCGCAGCGTGGCCTTCGTGCGCGCCGAGGCCCGGGTGGAGGGCGGTGAGCCCTTCGCCGCGGCCACCGCCACCTTCGCGTTGGACACCCGCGGCCGCGTCCCCGCCCCGGAGGCGCCATGAGCCTCGAGGCGGCGCTCGAACAGGCGGCCGTCACCGGCGACGCGCGCGCGCTCCTGGAGGCGATTCCCTACCTCCAGTTCCTCGGCGTGGAGAGCGCCGGTGACGGCGCGTACCGCCTGCGCTTCGGCGAACATCTCATCGGCAACCCCACCATCCCCGCGCTCCACGGCGGCACCCTGGGCGCGCTGCTGGAGTCGGTGGCGCTGCTCACCAGCCTCACCAGCGCGCGGGCGGCGGCGCTGCCCAAAACCATCACCCTCACCGTGGAGTACCTGCGCAGCGCGAAGGCCCAGGACGTCTGGGCGCGCGCCCACGTGGTGAAGGCGGGGCGAAGAGTGACGACGCTGCGGGTGACGGCCTGGCAGGACGACGAGGCGACGCCGGTGGCCACCGCCACCGTGCACCTGCGCGTCTTCCCCGCTCAGGTCTCGACCTGACCCGTCAACAGCCCCACCAGCTCGCCCGACGACGCGCGGCCCACGATGAAGGTGGAGATGTTCACCTCGCCGAAGCGGAACACCTTGAGGTCGGTCTGGTTGGCCTCGAGCGCGTCCTTGAGCGCCTGCATGCGCTGCCCGTTCTCCATCGACACCTCGTCTTCCGGGTCGACGTTGTCGATGAGCCGCTGGAGGAACTGCTGGGCGCCGCGCTCCTCCACGTGGGTGCGGGTGGCGAGGGGGACGCTCTCTTCGGGCGCCCACATCACCTGCGGCAGCAGCGCGTCGTGCTGCGCCGAGAGGTGCTCGCGCACGGTGGCGGCGGTGATGGGCGCGCCGTCGAGCTTCGGCCCGGAGACGAAGCGGAAGGCCGCGTCGGTCTCGCTGGGCATCCACAGCCCCTCGGTCAGCCCGCTCAGCTGCGTGCGCAGCGCCTCCACCGCGCTCCCGCCGGGGGTGGGGGTCGTCGCCGGCACCGCCTTGCCGCGCATGAAGAAGAAGTCGTCCTTCAGGTCGTTGGGCAGCTTCTTGCCGTCCTCCAGCGACAGCTTCTTGTCGGGGCCCGCCGCCTGCTCCGCCGCGCGCTGCGCGTAGGCCTTCATCTCGCGGGCGATGACGTCGACGCTGACCGTCTTCTTGCCGGTGTCGGCGAAGTACTGCACCGCGGTGTCGGCGAAGAGCTTGTCGGCGTCGGGCCGCGCGGCCAGGCGGGTGGCCTCGGAGGCCGAGAGGCGGCCGGCTTTCCCGGCGGCGCGCCTCACCGCGTCCTTGAAGTCGGTGGACCAGGTTTCAACGAACTTCGCGGGCGACGGCGTGGTGGGGATGCGCGGCATGGTGCGGCACTCTCGCACGGCGCCGCCGGCAGTGAAACGGCCCACCCCACGTTGGCACACACTCGGGACACACCACGTCGTCAACCCGCTGGAAACAGTCGCCGCGGCGGCACTTTCGGCGCGTGACATTTCCCGGGCCGCGCCCTACTTCCTCTCGCCATGCGCACTGTCGTCTTCGTCGTCCCGTATCCGGCCGAGGCGTCACTCCGGTTCGCCCGGGCCTTCTCCGAGCTGAAGGCCGTCCGCCTGGTGGGCCTGGTGCAGAAGCCGCCCACGGGCGCGGCGGCGAAGCCCTTCGCCAACTTCTTCCGCGTGGCCGACGCCTTCGACCCCGCGCAGGTCATCGAGGCCTGCGAGCAGATTCGCAAGCGCTACGGCGGCCTGCACCAGATTGTGGGCGTGCTGGAGCCGCTGCAGGTGCCGCTCGCCGAGGCCCGCCGGCACTTCAAGCTGCCCGGCACCGACCCCAGGACCGCCGACCTCTTCCGCGACAAGGCGCGCATGAAGGACGCGCTCCGCGCTGCGGGCCTGCCCTGCGCGCAGCACCGGCTGGTGACCTCGCTGGCCGACGCCCTGGCCTTCGTGCGCGAGGT
>CALNBU010000337.1 GCA_937875615.1 uncultured Archangium sp. | reverse complement strand
GAGGGGCAGCGGCGCCAACAGGACCGCGCCCGCGCCCGCACCCGGGCGGAGGTGAGCTGGCTGGAGACCGCCGCCTTCACGCTCGAGCTGACGCCTGCCGGCGACGAGGCCCTGCTGGGCGCGGCGCAGCGCCTCCAGCGCCTCTCCGTGGGCTGACGACGGGCGCGCGGGCCCCCTCCAGCACCAGGCGCAGCGCGCGGACGAGGGTCTTTCGCGTCTGGGTCGGTCAGCACCGACGCGAAGACCATGGCCAACAACAGCACCACCTCGCCCGCCCCGAGGTCGCCGCGCAGCTCACCGCGCCGCTGCGCCGAGCGCAACGCCACCGCCAGCGGCCGGGTCACCCGCTCCATCAACCGCGCCACCCGAGGGCTGCCCGCGTGCGAGGCGAGCGCCGGCATCAGCGCGCGACAGGCGAGGCCCTGCTCCACGGTGAGCCACATCATGCGCTCGAAGCCGCCGACCGCGTCGACCTCGCAGCGCAACGCCACCTCCAGCGCCTCGATGTTCTCCGCGAAGACGACCTCGCTGAGGACCTCGATGTCAGCGAAGTTCCGGTAGAGCGTCGCGCGCCCCACCCCGGCTCGCCGCGCCACCTCGTCCATCGCCGGCTCACCCGCGGTGCTCGCGAACAGCCCCCGCGCCGCCTCCAGGATGCGCGCCCGGTTCCGCTCGGCGTCGCTGCGCAGCCCCGACCTTCGCCTGACTGAACACATGAGCCCACAGCTTGTGCCTACACAAAAGTGGACACTACTGTTCGTTTCATGACCACCAACACCACCTGGCCCGTCGGGGCCTCGCTGCTCCGACGGCTCTTCATCGGCTTCCGAAGTCTCACCATCCTCAAGTACGAGCCGGACCACCCGGTCCACGGGCCGCTCTTCGGTTGGTGCCTCGACCAGGGCACCAACCAGCGACTGGTGAGCGAGCTGACCGAGGGCGAAGACGGCGCGCGCATCCTCGCGACCCGTCCGACGCTGCAGGGGCCGGACCTCGACCTCGCGGCGCTCTCGGCGCTGCCGAATGGCACCCTCGGCCGCGAGTTCGCCCGCTACTTCGAGCGCAACGGCATCCACCCGTTCCTCACCACCTTCGAAATCACCACCGACGACGTCTTCATCGCCAAGCGCTACCGCGAGACGCACGACCTGCTGCACGTCATCACCGGCTACCCCACGCACATGCTGGGCGAGATGGAGCTGCAGGCCTTCGTGCTGGGCAACCTGCGGTTGCCCTCGGCGGCGATGATTCTGTTCTTCTCCTTCGGCATCCGCTTCGGGCTGTGCGGCCTCCGAGAGCTCGGCGGCTACGTGCAGCGCCTGCGCGCGGCGTGGCGAAGGGGACAGCGCTCCCGCATGATGCTGGGCATCGACTTCGAGCGCCACTGGGCGCGACCGCTCCGCGAGGTGGCCGCCGAGTGGTGCGCTCCGGCCGAGCCGGTGCCGGAGCTGACCGCCGGCGTGCACCTGCCTCCCAGGACCGCGACCACCTGAGCGGCCGGGCCGCTCAGAGCTTGAGCTTCTTCACCGTGGTCTCGTTGGCCTTGATGTCGACCTCGATGACCTGCTCCGCCCCGGTGTCGGGAGAGACCAGCTTGAGCATCTGACGCCCGGCGGGAAGCGGCTCGTTGAGCAGCGGCGTGTCGCCGAGCTTCCGGCCGCCGAAGTACACCTGCGTCCACGGTGTGGTGCGCAGCGAGAGCTTGCCCATCACCTTCGCCGCCGGCTTCCGTGCTGCGGGCTTGCCCTTGTCAGGCTTCGGCAGGGGCACCAGCGCCAGCTCGAGGTGCAGCTGGTCGCCCGGCCGCTGCAGCTGCACGCGCCGCTTGAGCGGCTGGTACCCCTCGAGCGAGGCCTCGAGCTCGAAGCTGCCCACGCCCAGGTCCCGCAGCGACAACGGCGCCTCGCCGCGCTCCACGCCATCGACGATGAGCTTCGCGCCGCCCGGGACGGTGTCGATGCCCAGGCGCGTGGGCGCCGGTGGAGCCGGAGGGGCCGGCGGCGCGACGGGCTCGAGCGGCGGCGGGGTCGGCGGAGGCTGCGGCTGCATCGCCGGAGAGCCCCGGGGCACCACGAGGAAGAGCGCCCCCAACAACAGCGCGGCTGCGGCCGCCACGCCCACCGCCACCACCGGCTTCTTCTTCTGGGGCGCGGTGCTGACGGTGCGCAGCCCGGGGCTGGAGCGCGAGCTGGAGTCGCTGCCGTGGCGCGCCAGCTGCGCGAGGTTCTGCACCTCGACAGGAGAGCTGGGCTCGACCTGGTTGGCCGCGTCGATGAGCCGCCGGCGCTCGAGGATGCGCTGCGCGAAGACCCCCCGCAGCCAGTCGCGCAGCTCGTTGGCGGTGACCGCCTGCTGCTGCGAGACGAGCCAGGCCTCCAGCGCGTCCTGGAGCTCCCGCGCGCTGCCGAAGCGCGCCTCGCGGTTGCGCGCGAGCGCCTTCACCACGATGGCCTCCAGCGCCGGCGCGAGCTCGGGGCGGCGCTGGGTGGGCAGGTCGAAGGGCCGGCCACCGGCCATGAAGTCGAGCAGCTGGAGGTCGTTCATCTTCGGCGTCAGCCGCGTGCGCGTCAGCAGCTCGAAGAGCACCACGCCCAGCGCGAAGACGTCGGCCCGGCCGTCGAGCTCTTCGCCGCGGGCCTGCTCCGGAGACATGTAGGCCAGCTTCCCCTTGAGCTTGCCGGAGTAGGTGGCGGTGGAGGCCAGCTTGGCGATGCCGAAGTCCACCACCTTGAGGCCGCCGTCCATGGTGGCCACCAGATTCTGCGGCGACACGTCACGGTGCACGATGAACAGCGGGTTGCCGTCGGGCCCCTGCCGGGTGTGCGCGTAGTGCAGCCCCTCGGCGGCCATGGAGACGTACTTCACCGCGTAGGCGTCGGGGATGGGGTTGCCCTGCTTCTGCGCCGTGCGCCGCACCGCGGCCAGGTCTTCACCGTCGAGGTACTCCATGACGATGTACGGCGCGCCCTGGTGTTCGCCCAGGTCGTAGATCTGCACGATGTGGTGGTGGCTCAACGCCGCCGCCAGGCGCGCCTCCGAGAAGAACATCTCCAGGTACTCGGGGTCGCTCCCCAGGCTGGAGACCATGCGCTTGATGACCACCAGCTTCTCGAAGCCGCGCAGGCCCGTCTGGCGCGCCAGCCAGATCTCCGCCATGCCCCCCTGCGCCAACGGCACGAGGAGCGTGAAGCGGCCGACCGAGGCGCCTGCCTGCCACGGCAGCGCCTGGGTGGAGGAGGAAGTCACCGGGAGCGTCATAGTGTGAAGGCGTTACCCCGCGCGGTCAATTTCACCCTTTCGACCCAAAGTCTCTCCGCACCGCGCGCGTGGAACAGCTAGGTTCCAGTGCTCCATGAGGCTTGTGCTCCTGCTGAGCTGTGTGGCGCTCCCGGCCCTGGGTCAGGACGGCCCGGCGCTCCTCGAGCAGGCCCGGCGTCAGCTCGATGATCTCGAGGCCGAGGCCGCCATCAAGACGCTGGTGACCGTCGAGAAGCAGCCCTTCAACACCCGCCAGACGCTCGAGGAGCTGCACCTGCTGCGCGGCATCGCCTTCGGCCTGCTGGACAAACCCCAGCTGGTCCGCGACGCCTTCCGCTGGCTGCTGCTGGTGAACCCCGGCGCGCAGCTCCCGAAGGATCAACCGCCCCGCGTACAGACCCCCTTCCTCGAGGCGCGCGCCTGGGCCGACAGCAACGGCCCCTTCGGCTTCGAGGTCGCCGCCGAGCTCGAGGGCACGGACGTGCGGTGGGTGTCGGTGGCCGCGAAGAACGACGTGCTGCGCCTCGCCAGGTCGGTGCGCTTCCACGTCGACGGGAAGGACTACGACGTACCCTTCAAGAATGACGTGGCGCGGCTCGCGGTGCCCGGCCCCACGGTGCGGTGGTGGGCCGAGGTG
>CALNBU010000336.1 GCA_937875615.1 uncultured Archangium sp. | reverse complement strand
ATCATGATGTCGAAGCAGGCCACGTCGAAGGACGGGTCGCTCAGCGCGGCCAACCCCTCCACCGCGTCGTCGATGCTCACCACCACGAAGCCGTCGCGCCGGAGGATCTCCGTCACCGCGCGCAGCACCAGGGGGTCATCGTCGACCACCAACACCTTCGCCTTGAAATCGCTCACACCATCACTCCGACGACGAGGGAATGTGCACCGAGAAGCGGCTGCCCTCCGAGGGCCTGGACTCCACCGCGAAGTGCCCGCCGAGATCTTCGACGATGCGGTAGGCGATGGCGAGGCCGAGGCCCGTGCCCACGCCCGGCGGCTTGGTGGTGAAGTGCGGCTCGAAGATGTGCGGGAGGGGCGCCGCGTCGATGCCGGTGCCGGTGTCGCTCACGGTGACGAAGACGCCCGCTGAGTCCCGGCCGGTCACCACCCCGAGCGAGCCCACGCCCCCCGGCAGCGCCTGCAGCCCGTTGTGGAACAGGTTGAGCAACACCTGCCCCAGCTGCTGCGCGTCGCCGTCGATGTCGGGGAGCGAGTCCGCCAGGTGCACGTCGAAGCGCACCCCGGGAGACTTCGCCAGCTGCGCGCTGAAGAGCATCACCGCGTCCTCCACGCAGCGGTTGAGCGAGAAGGGGCGGCGGTCTTCCAACCGCGGCCGGCGGCTGAACTTGAGCAGGCTGGTGACGATGCGCTTGCACCGCAGCGCGCTCTCCTCGATCAACCCCAGCGACTCGAGATCTGCCTCGCTGCGCCCGCGGTCCCGCTGCATCAACTGCACGAACGCCAGGATCGCCCCCAGCGGGTTGTTGATCTCGTGGGCCACGCCGCCCGCCAGGTGCCCGATGGCCACCATCTTCTCGTTCTCGATGGCCCGCGCCATGATGGTGCGCTCCGCCTCGATGGCCCGCTCGAGCTCTCCGGTGCGGGTGAGCACCCGGTCCTCCAGCTCGGCGTTGAGCGTCTCCAGGCGCGCGTTCAGCGCCCGCAACTCGCCGTTCTGCTCCGCCGCCAGCCGCGTCAGGCGCTCGTGGTCGAGCTGGAGCTGATGCTGCTCGAACGCGCTGCGCACCGTCAGCAGCAGCTGCGCGTCGTTCCAGGGTTTGCCGACGAAGCGGAAGATCTCGCTGCGGTTGATGGCGTCTTCCATCGCCTGCTGGTCCGCCTGGCCGGTGAGCAGGATGCGCTGGGTCTTCGGCGCGATCTCCTTGAACCGCGCGAGCAGCTCCACGCCGCTGATGCCCGGCATGTAGTAGTCGCTCACCACCACCTCGGGCCGGAAGCGCTCGTAACAGGCCAGCGCGGCCTCGCCGCTGGTGGCCGTCTCGATCTCCCAACGGCCCCGCTGCAGGCACCGGCGCAACGAACGGAGGATGTTCTCTTCATCGTCGACCAGCAACAAGCGACCGGCGGCGTCTGGCTGAGCGTCGTCCACGCGAGCCCTACGGTTAGCAAACGCGTGGCCACACCTGAAGCGCCCGGAATGACGCGTGGCCGGCAGGGTCAAAACTGACCCACCGTCCTGAATTCAATGCGCAGCGGGTGCCGACGCACCCGGCTGGAACAGGCTGATGCGATCTCTGCCGTCGCGCTTGGCCCGGTAGAGCGCCTCGTCCGCGGCCCGCAGGAGCTGCTCGGCGCTGTTCACGCCGCGCACCGGGAAGCCTGAAAGCCCGAAGGAGGCCGAGACGCGCAGGCCCTCTACAGACAGGGTGAGGCGCTTGAGGCTCGCCGCCACGCGCTCCGCCACCGTCAGCGCGCCCGCGAGGTGCGTCTGCGGGAGCAACATCGCGAACTCCTCACCGCCGCAGCGGGCCACCACGTCGGTCTCGCGCACCGCGTGCTTGATGGCCTGCGCCGCGGCCACCAGCACCTCGTCGCCCACCTGATGCCCGAAGGTGTCGTTGACCACCTTGAAGTGGTCGAGGTCCATCATCACCAGCCCCAACGCCGAGTCGTAGCGCTGCGCCCGACGGAACTCCTCGCGCAGTCGGTCTTGAAAGAAGCGGTAGTTGGCCAGCCCCGTGAGGCCGTCTGACACCGCCAGCTGGTGCAGTCGCAGCGACTCGGCCCGCGCCGCGGAGATCGCGTCGACCTGCGCCAGGCGACGGCGCGCCCGGGCCAACAGCTCCACGGCATCGATGGGCCGCACCAGCACGTCGTCGGCCCCTGCATCGAGCCAGCCGGCCCGCACTCCGGCGTCGTCGCGCGCCGCCAGCAGCGACGTCAACGAGCCCGCGGCCCGCACCTGCGCCAGCACCTCAGAAGCGCTGGCGAGCTCCTCCGCGCAGACAATCAACGCCACCGCGCCCTCGCCCAACCTCGTGAGCGCCGCCTCGGACGACGACACCTGCTCACAACGGAACCCACCAGACTCCAACGCCGCCACCAGGCGCGACGACGCCTCGCCGGGCGCGTCCACCAGCAACGCCGTCCGCTGAAGCACTGCCTGAGGAGAGACCAGCTGAGGAGCCGACATGCCCCCACAGCCTACCTCACCGCCGCGCCGGTGCGCACAACCTGCGAGGTTTTCACACACCACCGCCCGACAGGCGGTAGAAGCCGCTCTTCATGATTCGCCTCGTGGTCAACGCCGATGATCTCGGCCTGCACGCCCGCATCGACGAAGGCATCTTCGCGGCGCACACCGAGGGCATCGTCAGCAGCGCGACGTTCTTCTCCATCGGCCCCACCGCGGCGGAGGCGGTGCGCCGCGTGAACCAGACGAAGCTGGGCCTCGGACTCCACCTCTGTCTCACCGCGCACCTCACGCCGGCCGCCGACACCCGGGAGGTGCGCTGGCTGGCGCCCGGCGGGCGCTTCCGGGGGAGCTGGCTCGAGCTCTCCGCCGCCTGGCTCAGCGGGCTGATCCCCTCGGAGGAGGTGGTGCTGGAGTTCCGCGCGCAGGTGCGCCGCGCGCAGGACCTCGGCGCGCGCCTCGACCACCTCACCATGCACCACCACCTGCACCTGCTGCCGGGCATGACCAGCGTGCTGGAGGTGCTGGCCGCGGAGCTGCGCCTGCCCATCCGCTGGCCCGGCGAGCGACCCTCGCTGCGCTGGATGCTCC
>CALNBU010000335.1 GCA_937875615.1 uncultured Archangium sp. | reverse complement strand
GGCGAGCGCGCCCACCTCCCGCGCGCAGGGGCGCTCGAAGAGCGAGCCGCGGCGGAAGCGCGCGAAGGCCTGGTTCACGGCGGAGGTGTCGAGGGGCACGGCGTCGAGGAAGTCCGTGTAGCGCGCGGCGAGGGTGGCCAGCGGCTCACCGTAGACCCGCTCGAAGTCTCCGTCGCGGGCGAGGTCGCGCAGCCGCTCCGGGCCGGCGGTCTCCCGGAGGTAGCGCAGGAAGCTCCCCGCGGTGGTGTACGCCCGGCTGGGCGCGGTGGCGTAGAAGCCCCGCGGCGTCATCACCTCGGCCACGGCGGGGAGCAGCCCCTTCTTCTTCATCGCCGCGGCCCACTCGTGCAGGGTGAGCTCGTCGAAGGGATCATCGGCGGCCACCGCCAACCCCTCGATGATGGCCACCCGCGGCGCGAGGCCGAAGAAGCCGGCGCTCACGCCGAAGGGCGGTCGACCCCAGGGCGCGGCCATGGCGTGGGCCAGCTCGTGCTTGATGACCGGGTGGGGGAAGGGCAGCTGGTTGACGTGCACCTCGCGCCGCCAGGGCTTGGCGAACTGGGTGTGCCCCGCGCCCACCAGGCGGTGTTTCTCCTGCGCGCTGGCGTACCACCACACCCGCAGCTGACCGCTGTCCTCACCGAAGAAGGCGCGGAGCTGGCGCACGCGGAAGTGGAGGTCCTCCACGATGCGCGCGCGCTCCACGGGGCTGAGGCGGGTGGTGTGGTGCAGCACGAAGTCCGGGGTCTCCACCCGGCCGCCGAGGGCGCGGGCGAGGCCCTCGTCACTTTGTCGGAAGCCGCAGCGCTTGCCGTTGAGCTCGATCAACGCGAAGAGCGCGGCGAAGGCGCCGGTTCGTGCCGAGGGCCAGCGCGAGGGCCACCGTGCCGAGCCGGAACCAGAGCAGGGCGGGGCTCACCTGCAGCGCCTCGTCGTACAGCGGGCCGGGCAGGTAGCCGCCGAAGTGGTTGAAGGCGAACACCTGAGGGCCGGCGACCAGCGGCCAGGCGGTGAGCCCGGCGCTCAGGAGCACCAGCGTCAGCACCAGCAGCGTCGCGCTCCACCAACGGCGGGTGAGGCGCGCGGCGAGCATCCCCGTCGCGGCGGCGAGCAGCGCGGTGGGGAGCACCAACACCGGCACGAAGGCCGCGTTGAAGAGCGGGTCGCAGGGCGCCGCCTGCAGCCCGGCCACCAGCAGGCCAGGGAGC
>CALNBU010000334.1 GCA_937875615.1 uncultured Archangium sp. | reverse complement strand
CACGTAGACCCGGTCTGGCCCGTTGTGCGTCGAGGCGCAACCGGTGCCGGTGCCGTAGCTGCTGAGGTAGTGCTCCAACGACTGGCCGGTCAGCGACCCGTTCAACGCCTCCGCCAGCGCGCAGGTCTCACCCGGCAACGGCGCGGCGAGGTGCTCGACGTTGAGATCGAAGGTGCCTGTCGACGCCGAGGCGATGGAGTCGACCACCACCCACAGCAGCTGGTCGGTCGGGCCCGGGTTCTCGTACACCACCCGCTCCCCTCCGGAGCCGGCGGCGGTGGTCGACGAAGAGGTGACGCACACCTTGGCCTCGCAGTCGGCCTGGCTGAGCGACACCGCGAGCGTGTCGTTCAAGGTGGCCTCCGGCGTGGTGCTGATGACGGTGCGCAGGCCGGCGGGCGCGGTGACCAGGTACACCCGGTCGGGCCCTCCGTTCGCGGCGCAGCCGGTGCTGCTGCCGGTGTAGTCATTCACGAAGCCCGCGAACGACTGGCCGGTGACGCTGCCGGTGATGGGCTGCGCCACTGCGCAAGACTCGCCCGGCCTGACCACGCCCACGTCGGCGGTGATGTCGAAGGTCCCGGAGCTGGGCGTCAGGCTGTCCACCACCACGTAGAGCGTCTGCGTGGTGCCGGAGCTGTTGTCCCAGGCGATGACGTCGGCGGCGCCGGCCGAGCCGGTGTTGTCCGCGCCCACGCAGGTGCGGGCCGCGCACTCGCTGGCGCTGGTGGCCAACGAGATGGAGGTGTTGAGCCCGGCGCTCGGCTGAACCGTGATGGTGGCGCGGAGTCCCGCGGGCACCTCCACCGAGTAGACGCGGTCCATGCCGTTGACCACCGATGCACAGCCGCTCCCGCTCGCGGTGTAGTCGTTGGCGAAGCCATGGAAGTTCTGCGCGGTGAGCGTCCCCGTCAGCGGCTCCGCGCTGTCACAGACATCTCCCGCCGTGGGGAGCGGGAAGAACTCCACCTTGAGGTCGAAGGTGCCGACCGTTCCGGCGGCGTCCACCACCGCGTAGAGCATCGCAGGCGCCCCCGTTTCGTTGTCCCAACGGGCGACGTCCATCAGCCCCGCAGCAGTGGTGCCACTGTGGCCCACGCAGGTCCGCGACTGACACGCAGCCATGCTGGTCGCCAGCGAGACAGAGGTGTTCACCCCCGACGACGGCGTCACCACCACCGCGGCGCGGGTGTTGCTCGGAACCTCGATGGCGAACACCACGTCAGCGCCAGCGCTCGTCGAGGAGCAGCCGGTACTCGTGCCGCTGTAGTCATTGGCGAAGTCCTCCAGCGAGATGCCCGACACCGGCCCGCTGTAGAGGAATGGATCGTTGCAGGTGTCGCCATCACCCATCATGCCGCCGCCAGCACCGCCGCCGACTGCGCCGCCACCAGCACCACCGCCGACTGCGCCGCCACCAGCACCACCACCGACTGCGCCGCC
>CALNBU010000333.1 GCA_937875615.1 uncultured Archangium sp. | reverse complement strand
CACCTCCGCCGGCGCCAGCGCCGACGCGCGCAACCAGTAGTGGCCCACCTGTCGCCGCTCGTCGGGGTTCGCCACCGCGCCCTGCTCCAGCGCCTCCATGGCGTCGAAGGCGCGGCCCATCGCCGCCTCCTTCGAGGCGAGCCAGGCCTCGTCGAAGCCCATGCGGGAAACGTCGAGGGAGATGCCCAGCGGCGTGACGCCGCACCAGAGAGAAGAGAGACGTTGCCAGCTCATGGGCGCGCACTCTGGCCGCTTTGCCGCGCTCGCGCAGCACCAACCGCGAAGACCTCAGCGCGCCCGCACCTGGGTGACGCCCGGCGTCTCCTGCCCCAGCGCGGCGCGCGCCTGCTCATCACCCGCAAGAGTGAAGTGAGCCCACGCGGCGAGGCTCCGTCGGGCGACGCCGCGGGCCTGGTGGTTGTCGAGGTACACGAAGCTGCCGCCGTCGAGGTCGCGCACGCCTTCCCCACAGCCGGGCCGGTAGTCGCCGCCGAGGCCGGCGATGTCGCTGAAGCTCCAGTGCCCGGCGTTCTCCACCTCAATCAACCAGCTGGGCGTGGGCGCGCGCCGGAAGTTGTCGCGGATGAAATCGTTGCCCAGGTAGCTGATGGAGTTGTCCTCCTGCGCCAACAGCCACGACAGCGGCCGCTCGATGCGGGCGAGGCCGCGGTGGTTGAGGAACGGCGAGTCGGCCGGCGCGGCCAGCAGGAAGCCCGCCTGGACCCGCGCGTCGCGCTCCACCGTCTTCGCCGCGGTGACCGCGCCGAAGGAGTGGCCCAGCACCGCCACGCGCGCCGGGTCGACGGCGGCGGCGTGGGCGCCGCTCAGCACCGCGTCGATGACCGTCGACACGTCTTCGGCGCGCACCGCGAGGAAGCTGTCGGTCAGCGGCGCGGTGTCATCGAAGCGGGTGTTGGTGAGGTGGTCCGGCGCCGCCACCACGAAGCCGTGCGAGGCGAGGTGCGCGGTGACGCCGTGCAGGCTGAAGCGGAAACACCCGGTGCAGTGGCTGAAGACCAGCAGCGGCGCCGCCGGCCCCTCCCGCCAC
>CALNBU010000332.1 GCA_937875615.1 uncultured Archangium sp. | reverse complement strand
CCATCGGCGTCTCGCCCGCGATGCTCGGCGTGCCGGCGGTGCTGCTGGCGTTGCTGGTGTCCGCCGCGCTGGGCGCCACGCTGTTCATCTGGAAGCCGTGGGGCGTGACGCAGCTGCGGGCCACCACCCGCGGCGTCATCGAGCGCAACCTGCTGGGAGATCTCAAGCCGGGGACCGTCCGCTCGGATCTTCCGGGCGTGGTGTTCCACGCCGCGCGGGTGGCCCCCGGACCGACCTGGAGCGAGGCGTTGCTCATCGACGAGCGCGAGGCGGGGCCGGTGTCGGTGTTGTCGGCGCCGCAGGCGAAGGCGACCTTCGAGCGTGGCGTGGGCATCGGCTTCGAGCGCGGTGTGTTGGTGCAGCGCGACCAGGGCGGCGCGATCACCACCACCGCCTTCGACGAGGGGCAGCTGCTCTTCAACGTGGCCGAGGCGTTCAACCGCCGCAACGTGCTGTACTTCGGGCCCGACAACCTGAGCCCCGCCGAGCTGAAGGAGCGCGCGGAGCGCGCCGAGGCGAGCGGTGACGGTGAGGCGCGCAGGTGGTGGTCGGCGCTCCACAACTGCTTCGCGCAGCTCCTCGCGCCCATCGCGCTGGGGTTGCTCTCGGTGGCGCTCGCGGTGCGGGGCGCCGGGCGCGGGGCGCGGGGCGCGGCGTTGGTCTCGCTCGGCGTCTACCTGTTGTTCTTCGTGATGACCCGCGCCGGCGTACAGCTGGGCGGGCGCGGCGTGGTCAGCGCGCAGGTGGGGGGCTACGGGCCCACCGCGTTGATGATGCTGTTGGGGGGCGGGCTGTTGTGGAGGGCCTCGCGGCGGGGCATCTCCCGATGATCTGGGAACGCTACGTCGCGCGGCTGTGCCTCGCGTTGTTCTCGGGCATCACCCTGGCGCTGGTGTCGCTGTTCCTGGTCATCGATTTCGGCGACTGGCTCTCGTACTACCTCGGCAAGCCGGTGCTCGACGTGGCGAAGCTGTTCTGGCTGCGCAGCCACCTCGCGCTCGCCCACCTCATGCCGGCGGCCATGGTGCTGAGCCCCGCGCTGACGGTGACCATCATCCGGCGGCGGGGAGAATGGACGGCGCTGCGGGCGCTGGGTAGCTCTCCGCGCTCGATGGTGCGGCCGGTGCTCGCCGTGTGCGGGCTGCTGGCCTGCGCGGTCATCGCCTTCAGTGAATTCGTGGTCAGCGCCTCGGGCCCCGAGAGCGAGCAGCTGATGCTGACGCGCTTCAACCATCGCTCTGGCGACTTCTTCTCGGTGTACACGCCGCGGCGCTGGTTCCGCGCCGGCGACGCGTTGGTCAACGTGCGGGGCGAGGTCGACCCCACGCGCCTCGACGACGTGCGGGTCTTTCGCCTGGGGCCCGAGCACGAGCTGGTGGATCTCGTCGGTGCCCTCGTAGGTGCGCACCGATT
>CALNBU010000331.1 GCA_937875615.1 uncultured Archangium sp. | reverse complement strand
CCGCCGCGCCGGCCTTGAGCGGGCTGCGCGCGCGCTGCGGGTCATACAGCTTGAGCACCTCGGCCTGACCCCAGGCGTCGGAGGCGCCCAGCGACGACGGGTGCGCCGGGTTGCCCTCGAGCTTGGTGGGGCGACCCTCGTTGGCCTCCGCCAGGAAGCCCACCGCGCCGGTGCTGCGCTGCTGCGCCGTGGCGTACAGGAGCTTGTTGCCCGGCACGAACTTCTCGGGCTGGTGCACGAAGGGGAGAATCTCGTCGGGGTCGCGACGCAGCTTCTCGCAGCCGGCGAGGCTGGCGAGGGCCATCGAGGCGCCGCCAATCTTCAGCGCGTCGCGGCGGTTGAAGCCCGTCGTCGCGGTCAGCCCGTTCTCGAACTCGGTGTCGTAGCCCTTGACGATGTGCTCGTCGGCGTTCTTGTGGGCGACGCTGCGCCAATACTCAGGCGCCTTGTCCATCGAGTCGCGGAGCGGAGCGTAGGGGTCCTTCTTCATGGTTCTCTCCCGTCCCGTCTTTTTAGCGGTGGCAGCCGGAGCAACTGGCCGTGGCGTAGGTCTTCAGCTCGCCGTCCACCCAGCGCTGCGCCTGCGACAGCGAGCCCGGCGGATTCAGCGTGGCGGCGATCTGCTTCTGCTTTTCCTGCCAGGCCATGTCGGCCGACCAGCCCATGGTGGTGATGTGCTCCACCGGCCGCAGGTTCTGCGCGGGGTTGGAGTGGCAGTCGAGGCACCAGCTCATCGACAGCGGCTCCACCTGGCGCACCACCTCCATGGTGTCGATGCGACCGTGGCAGGTCTCACAGCCGATGGCGGCGCGGTTCTCACCGAAGCCGACCCCCACGTGCGCCGAGTGGTTGAAGTACGCGAAGTCGGGGAGCTTGTGGATGCGCACCCACTCGATGGACTTGTCCGTGGCCCACGACTCACGCACCAGCTTGAGCTTCTCGCTCTCGGTCTTCACCTGCTGGTGGCAGTTCATGCAGGTCTGCGTGGGCGGCACGCCCGCGTGCGGGCCCTGCTCCACGCCGACGTGGCAGTACCGACAGTCGAGCTTCAGCTCGCTGACGTGCAGTTCGTGACTGTACGGCACCGGCTGCTTCGGCGCGTAGCCGACGTCGGTGTGGTACGGCGACGCCCACCAGTACAAGGCGAAGACCGTCGCACCTAAGCCCGCGAGGGCCCCAAGAGTGATGAGCCGGGGGGTCTGATTGCTCCACCGGGGGAAAATCTGAGCCATGTGGGTCGACCTCTATAGAGGGTGCGGCACGTACCGAATCAGTGGTGGGGTCACAACTTTTATTTCCCCGCAAGAACACGGCCGTTCCTGCGAGATGCAAGCCCTGCTTGAGGCGCGCATGAGTTTGCCCGGACACTTTGCGATCGACTCGCAAAGTACAGCGTTCGAGAAGCGGGCTTGATGCAGGGCAACAGCGCGACTGTAGAGACGGCGGCTCAGGGCGTCGGGCCCTCTTTCGCCAGCAGCCGGGCTGCGTTGATGGAGTTTCCGCGGCCCACGATGTCGCCGTTCCAGAAGCCGCGCACGGCGTTGTTCTGGTCGATGAGCGCGATGCCGCCACTGGCGGCGAAATTCGCCCCGGGCGGCGGGAGGAACGCGTCGAGCGCCGCCTGCAGCTGGACCGTGAGCTGCGCGTCAGCCGCCGCGAAGCGCCACGCGGGCGTCGCCGCCTCGGTCAGCGGAGCCAACCCGTCGCGCGCCGATGGCCCGGCCAGGGTGACCAGCGTCACCGGGTGCTTCAGGTCGTCGACGTGCCGGGTGGCGGTGCCGAAGTCGCGCTGCCGCCCGAGACAGCCGTCGTCACACGGTCCGTTCTCGAAGGTCAGCAGCACCACGTGGCCGGCCAGCGCCTCCGACGACACCGCGCCGCCGCCCAGTGAGCCGAGCTCCCACGACGTCAGCTGACGCAGCGGGGGCGGGGCCTTGAGGAACACGCGCTGGAGGAGAGGCAGCACCGTGAGCACCACGGCGCCCATCACGAACGCCACCACGAAGGGGTTCTTCCAGACCGGCACCTTCGGCTCGGCGTCTGCGGCCGGCAGCGACGGACTCACTTCGCGTCTTCCGCCGCCTGGTCGCCCTTGCGCGACTGGTACACGAAGTAGCCGATGAGGCCCCCCATCATGCCCAGCGGCAACAGCGAGATGATGATGGTCATGACCAACAACGCGCCCGACGCCCGGTCTTCACCGGCGCCGCACACCGCGCACGCGAGCAGGACGAGCTGGTTCATTTCAGAAGTACACCCGCGCGTAGATGACCGGCCACATCAACACCACGAAGTACCAGAAGGTCTGGACGCCGAAGAAGAAACCGCTGGTGAGCTGCCCGCGCGCCATCTGCATCCAGGCCCAGAACATGGCCACCAGCGCCGCGAGGGCGTGCACCGCGTGACCGCCGACGATGAGGTAGAAGAAGCTGCCCAGCGGCGAGCTGCGCAGCGTGAGCCCCTGAGAGAGCAGCGCCACCCACTCCACGCCCTGCAGGGCCACGAAGGCAGCGCCCAGGCCCCAGGCCGCCAACGTCACCCAGTGCGCCACCGGAGACTGCTTCTTCCACAGTCGGTAGCCGAAGAAGAGCACCGCGCCCGAGAGCAGCAGCAGCACGGTGTTGAGCGCGGTGGCCTCCGCCGGCAACGTCGGCTGGCCGGGCATCGGCCACAACCCGGGGAGCGAACCTGCCCTGGAGATGGTGTGCGCGGAGATGAGGCCCGCGAAGAACATCACCTCCGCGATGACGAAGATGAGGGTGCCCAGCACCGCGCTCGGCACCACCGGCTTGCGGCGCTCCGGCACCGGGTTGGTCACCACCGCCTCCATCTCAGTGCTGCTCGTGCGCCTTCTGGTCGGCCGGCTCGCCAGCGTGGTGAGGCGGGTGGGCCTTGAGCCCCTTCTCGACCGCGGCCTTCGCGGCGTCGTTGGTCCAACGCTGCCCCTCGTGCTTCATCACGTCGGGCGCCACGCCCGCCACGAAGACCAGCATGAAGGCGAGCATGGTCAGCATCAGGAAGCCGATGTAGCGCTTCTCGACGGTGAGGTGCATGAAGTGCTTGATGACCAGGTACGCCTTCACGAAGGCGATGCCGAAGGCGGTGATCAACGTCACCGTCGGGTGGCCCAGCTCCGGACCGATGATGGACGCCACCAGGAGCACCAGGAGGATGCCCCAGATCTTGATGTAGTGCTTGCTGTGGTCCTCGTGGTGACCGGAGTCACCGTGACCGGAATCGGGAGCAGTCGTCGCGTCTGACATGTTCGAAGTCCTCAGGTCACTTGGCGATGTAGAGCAGCGGGAAGAGGAAGATCCACACGATGTCGACGAAGTGCCAGTAGAGGCCCACGGCCTCCACCCGCTGCAGGTCCTTGCCCTTCGCCGCGTCGACCGCGATCACCGCCATGATGATGGCGCCGATGATGACGTGCAGACCGTGGATGCCGGCGGCCGTGTAATAGAACGACCAGAAGGTGTGCGAGGTGATGGTGAAGCCGTGGTGGATCTCCGTGCTCCACTCCCAGCTCTTCACCACCAGGAAGACGAGCGCGCCGAGAATGGTGAGCCACAGGAACTTCGCGGCCTTCTTCCCGTCTTTCATCTCCGCCGCGTTGTGCGCCAGCACCGCCGCCAACGACGAGGTGAGCAGCACCAGGGTGTTGAAGGCGCCGGCCCAGGTGTTGGTGTTCGCCGCCTGGTCCGCCCACTCGGGGTGCCCGAGCCGGTGCATGACGTAGCTGCCCAGCACACCGCCGAAGATGACGATTTCCGAGGCGATGAGCCACCACACGGCGAGTTTGCCGGTGGAGATGCCCGTGGCGCTGCGCGTGGTCGCGATGGGTCTGGCCATGCTCATGATTCAGCTCGCTACGTTCTGGGGCCAGTAGTCTTCCTGGCGGTCGGGGTGACTGAACTCGTAGGGCCCGCGGTACACGTTGGGCAGACCCTCGGGGAAGTTGCCGTGCGGCGGGGGCGACGGTGCCACCCACTCCAGGGTGTTCGCCTTCCAGGGGTTGGCCTCGGCCTTCTTGCCCCTGAACATGCTGAGGAAGAAGTTCACCACGAAGACCAACTGGAACGCGAGCAGCGTCACCAGCGCCAGGGTGGCGAGGATGCGCAGGTCCTGCATGCCCGGCTTCATCAGGTCGGGGAAGTGCGTGTAGTCGTAGATGCGGCGGTGGTCACCGCGCGCGCCCAACAGGAAGAGCGGGATGAAGATGAAGTTGAAGGGGATGATGGTCCCCCAGAAGTGCACCTTGCCCCAAGCCTCGTTCATGTACCGCCCGAACATCTTGGGGAACCAGTAGGTCATCGCCGCGAACACCGCGATGAAGGCGATGGGGAAGAACGTGTAGTGGAAGTGCGCGATGACGAAGTAGGTGTCGTGGAAGTAGATGTCGGCACCCGACGCGCCCAGGAAGATGCCCGTCACGCCGCCGATGAGGAACTCGCCGATGAAGGCCAACGCCCACAGCATGGGCGTGGTCAGGCGGATGGAGCCTCCGTACAGCGTGGCGATGTAGACGAAGCACATCTCGGCCACCGGAATCGAGATGAGCAGCGTGGTGACCGAGAAGATGTTCGCCATGCGCGGGTCGATGCCGGCGATGAACTGGTGGTGCGCCCACACGAAGAAGCCGAGCACGCCCGTACCCACCGCAGTGTAGAGCACCGTCTTGTAGGCGAAGAGCTTCTTGCGGGCGAAGGTGGTGACGACCTCCGCCACGATGCCCATGGCCGGGAGCAGCACCACGTACACCTCGGGGTGACCGAAGAACCAGAAGAGGTGCTGCCAGAGCACCGGGTCGCCGCCCTGGTTGGGGTCGAAGAAGCCGGTCCCCAGGGTCTGGTCGAAGAACAGCATCACCGCGCCGGCCACCAGCGGGCCCACCGAGGCCATGAACATGATGGAGGCGATGATGATCATCCAGATCACCATGGGGATGTCGAACATCTTCATGCCCGGCGCGCGGCTGTTCATCACCGTGGTGACGAAGTTGATGCCGCCCAACAGGAACGCCGCGAACTCCAGGGCCACCGCCAGCAGCCACAGCGGGGCGCCGGCGGGTGTCAGGTTGTACTCAGCCTTCGCCGCGAGCGGCGGGTAGCTGGTCCAGGCGCCGCCGAAGCCGCCGCCCTGCGCGTAGAACGACATGAACAGCACCACGATGGACAGCAGGAACAGCTGGTAGCTCAAGCGGTTCAACCGCGGGAACACCATGTCGTCACAGCCGATCATCAGCGGGATGAGGTAGTTCCCCAGCGCGGCGATGAGCACCGGCATGGCCACCCAGAAGATCATCACCGAGCCGTGCGTGGTGACCAGCGCGTTGTAGTCGGTCGCCGTCACGCGGCCCCACCCCGGCACCGACATGCCCGGGAAGGCGAGCTGCATGCGGAACGCGTACACCGCGAACCCGCCCACGACGGCCATGGCCAGTCCGGTGAACAGGTACTGCATGCCGATGATCTTGTGGTCCGTCGACCAGAAGTACTTGAGGAAGAAGTTCTGCGGCTCGTGGTGACCGTGGGCGTCGTGCCCCTGCCCCTCGTGCCCATGCTCGGCGGTGGCGGTGCTCATTTCATGCCTCCCATCTGCTCAGCGGGCGTCGGCAGCGCGGCCTGGGCCGGCGACTTCGCTTGCTGCCAGTTCTGAAATTCTTCGGGCGTGTGGACCAGGATGCGCGCCGGCATGAAGCCATGGCCGATGCCGCAGATCTCGGTGCACTGGATGTCGAAGCCGCCGGTCATAGTCGGCTTGAACCAACCGCGGATGGTGCGCCCGGGAACGATGTCCTGCTTGAGGCGGAACACCGGCACCGAGAAGCTGTGGAGCACGTCGCGGCTCTGCAGCTCGAAGTGGTAGGTCTTGCCCTTCTCGACGTGCAGCTCGTCCACCAGGCGGATGTCGTCGGGCGTGTCGAGCAGGTTGTCGGGGCCGGGGTGCACGAAGGTCCACGCCCACTGCTGCGCGATGACGCGCACCGTGGAGTCGGCCTGCGGCATGGTCTGCTTCACTTCCTGCCAGGCCTTCACCGCGAAGATCATGATGATGACGTCGAACACCAGCGTCGCGTAGTGCGGCATCGACACCCAGCGCTTCTCCTTGGCGTTCTCGCCGGAGACGTACTGGGCCTTCACGCCCTCCTGGGCGTTGAACTTGATGATGAGCCAGAAGAAGACGCCTTCGGCGAGCAGCCACCAGAAACCGACGATGGCGGTGATGAGCAGGATGAGCTCATCAATCTGCCCGGCGAAGGACGACGCGTTGGGGACGTACTGGTCAATCATCGCTCAGCTCCACAACACGAAGAAGAACACCACGGCCGCGTACGCCACCGCGCCTGCGGTGGTGAGCACGAAGATGGTCGTCGACAGCTGGTCTGGATTCGTGGAGTCACTCATTGCTGCTTCTCCAGGGTGCCCACATAGGCCACCACGTTCTTCGCCGCCTGGTCGTCGGCCAGGGTCATCGCCATGGGCCGCATCTGCGCCACCCCCA
>CALNBU010000330.1 GCA_937875615.1 uncultured Archangium sp. | reverse complement strand
CACCGACGCCGGGCTGACCTGCGTGAAGTAGGGCGTCAGTATTCCCGGAACAACCCGGCGCGGTAGTCGCGGAACGCCCGCTCGAGGTCCTCCGGCGTGTCACCCACGAAGGGCCCGTAGGTGACGAGCGGAATGCGCTGGCGCGCGCCGGCGTAGAACAACACCCGCGCGGCGGCTTCACCGTCGTTGACCAGCTCGATGGTGCCGTCGCCCTGCGTCGCGGACGGCTGGTCCAGCCAGCCCACCTGCCCCGTGCGCAGCGCCACGCCGCCCACCTGCAGCGCGCCCTCGAGCGGGTAGAAGAAGCCATTGTGCGTCAGCGGCGCGTCGGTGGTGAGGCGGGCGCCGGGCGGGAGCGAGACGTCGGCCACCGTCACCGGGACGTGGTTCCGGGTGGGCGAGGTCAGCGGGCCCGACGTGCCGCTGTAGAGCCGCAACGTGGCGCCGCCCTCCTCGCGCACCAGCGCCTCGCGCCGGGGAACGAGCTGGTGGTCGGGCTCCGCCCAGCGCTCGTGCTTCGGCAACGTCACCCACAGCTGCAGCAGGCGGAAGTCGAGCGCGCCCGCGCCCACCCCTCCGCCGTGGATGATGCCCTTGCCGGTGGTGGTCCACTCCACGTCACCGGGCTTCAGGGTTCCGGGGCCGCTCTCCCGACCGATGGAGCCCTCCACCAGGAAGCTGACGGTCTCCATGCCGGTGTGCGGGTGCGCGCCGCCCTGGAACCGGCCCTTGATGCGGTCATCCATCAAGAGGATGAACGGGTCGGCGGCGGCCCAGTCACCCTGGCGGATGACCTCGATGACCCGGTGGTCGGGGCCGAACTGGCCCGGCGCGGGCGCCGGCAGGGTGTGGACACGGCTCAACGTACGTTCGATGGACATGGCGGGCTCCCGAGGTGGACCTCCCACCGCCGCGGCGGTCGTCGACACCAGAAGCTCCCGGCGGGTGATGGACATGGCAGAGAGGTAATGACCGCGACGCCACCCCACAAGGAGGCACATGCGTGTGCCCGCCTGCGGCGCGGGGCGCGGGTGGTATACATCGGTAACCATGAGTTCCCGACGAGCCCTGGTAGAGGCCTGCAACCCGGCCCGCGCGGTCCTGGGCCGCGTGGGCGACACCTGGAGCATGCTCATCGTCATCGCGCTGCGCGAAGGTCCGCTGCGCTTCTCTGAACTCAAGCGCGCGGTGCACGGGGTCTCGCAGCGGATGCTGACGCGGAGCCTGCGCAGCCTGGAGCGCGACGGGCTGGTGTCGCGCACGGTGACCCCGACGCGACCTCCGCGCGTCGACTACGAGCTGACCGCGCTGGGCCACTCCCTGCGGGAGCCCGTCGAGGCCCTGGGCCGGTGGGCCACCCGGCACCGGCTGCAGCTCGAGCGGGCGCAACAGCGCTACGACCGCGGCGCGACCAGGTCCGGGTAGAGAAAAGAAACGGCCGCGCCGGCATCGGAGTGCCAGCACGGCCGTGAGACGTCGGAGCGGCCCGCGTCAGTCCTTCAGGCGCAGCTTCATCTGCACGTCGCTCGACCAGTGGTTGGCGAAGGCCTTCACGCACGTCGAGAGGTAGCGGTCGTAGTTGGTCCACACCGTCTCGCCGTTGCTCATCACCTTCGTGCCCCAGCCCGAGGCCATGATCTTGTCCTTGTTCAGGCGGAAGCGGCGGAGCCACTCGGCGGTGGTCTTGCCGTAGTCCTCGCGGCGGGTGTTGAGCTGCACGATCTCCCAGCTCTGCCCGGCCGCGGCCACCAGCTCCTCCAGGCGCGGGTTCAGCCCGCCGGGGAAGATGACGTCGGCGGTGAACTTGAGGTCCTCGAGGTCCTTCCGCGTGCGCGGCACGCGGTCGCGCAGAATCGCCTGGAAGCCGAAGCACGCGCCGGGCTTCACCCACTTCGCGGTCTTGTTGAAGTACTCGCGGTAGATGGGAATCGCGAGGCCCTCCTGCTGCTGCGCCGGCGAGACGAGGTGGTCGATCATCTCGATGGAGACCAGCGCGTCGTACTTCTCGGGCGGCACGAAGTCCTTGTAGTCGGCGACCCACATGGTGACGCCCGGGAGCTTGCGGGCCGTAATCTCGTCGGCCTGCGCGCGCGACAGCGTGATGCCGTGGGCCCGCTGCACCTTGCGCTCCAGCGCCAGGTACTCGAGGTTGGCGCCCCAGCCGCAGCCGATGTCCAGCACCAGCGACTCCGGCTTCACCTCGGCGAAGTCGGCGAGCCAGCGGCTCTTGTTGCGCTGCGCCTGCTCCAGCGTGGTGTGCTGCTCGTCGAAGACGGCGCTGGTGTAGTGCATGCGCTCGTCCAGCCAGAGCCGGAAGAACTCGTTGGAGATGTCGTAGCCGATTTCAACTTCGTCTTGGGTCGAGGTCATGGGTTTCGTTCCTGGGAGGCGGGACTTCTTCAGGCGACGGCGTCGCCGTTGAGTTCACGGGTGAGGCGCTCGAGCTCTTCCTTCGCCACGTTGGCGGTGTGGAGCAGCTGCTCGGGCGAGTGGAGCGACGAGAGGAAGAAGCGCAGGCGGGCCTGATCCTCCTCCACCGCGGGGTACAGAATCGGCTGCACGTTGATGCCGTGCTTCTTGAGCGAGTCGCTCAGCTGCAGGCACAGCACCGAGTTGCCGACGATGAGCGGCACCACCGCGGTGTCCCTGGACATGCCGGGGTTCAGCCCGCGCTCGCGCAGCAGCTTGATGAAGTAGGCCGCGTTCTCCTTGGCCTTCCTGCTGCGCTCGGGGTGCTTGAGCATCTGCCGCGTGGCCGCCAGCGCCGCCGCCGCGTTCGGAGGCGGGATGCCCACCGAGTACACGAAGCCCGGCGTGGTGTACTTGAGGTACTCCACCAGCGCCTTGCTGCCCGCGATGTAGCCGCCGCACGACGCGAAGGACTTGCTCAGCGTGCCCATCCACATGTCGACCTCGGAGCGGTCGACGTCGAAGTACTCACCCACGCCGCGGCCGGTGGGGCCCACCACACCGGCGGAGTGCGCCTCGTCGACCAGCAGCAGCGCCTTGTGGCGCTTCTTCACCTCGATGAACTTCGGCAGCTCCGGGATGTCGCCGTCCATGGAGTAGGTGCCCTCGATGGCGATGAGCACGCGGCGGTAGTGCGGCCGCAGGTTGGTCAACATCCGGTCGAGCGCCTCCCAGTCGTTGTGCGGGAAGGGGCGCCGCTTGGCGCCCGACAACTTCGCGCCCTGGATGATGGAGTCGTGCGCCAGCGCGTCGTGGAGAATCAGGTCGCCCGCGCCCACCACGTGACCGATGACGGTGACGTTGGTGGCGTGACCCGACACCAGCACGATGCTGTCCTCGGTGCCGAAGAAGTCGGCCAGCGCCCGCTCCAGCTCCAGCGTCAGCGGCTTCTCGCCGGAGGCCACGCGGCTGGCGGAGACCGAGGTGCCGTACTGCTCGATGGCGTCCTTCGCGGCCTGGCTCACCACCGGGTCGCCGGAGTTCCCCACGTAGTTGTACGAGGAGAAGTTGAGCATCTGCTTGCCGTTCACCACCGTGGTGTCGCCGCAGATGGCCTCGTGCACCGAGAAGTAGGGGTTCTGCAGGCCGAAGGCCGCCGCCATGTCGATGCGCTCGCGCAGCTCCTCGTACTCGGGGAACTTCGCCGGGTTCCACGACGCCTCGTCGATGCTCGGCGCGGGCGCGGCCTCCTCGCCCTCCGCCGCCTGCGTCGCCTGGAACTGCGGGTCGCGCTTCTTGAACTCCGCCGACATCCCGGTGACGTACGCCACCGTCGCGCCCTGCGCGTCCTGCCACACCAGGGTGCCGGTGAAGACGTCCTCGTTCTGGGCTTCGAACCACGCCGTCACCTTGAGCGGCTGGAGCCCGAAGGGCTTGAGCTGCACGAAGCGCCCCAGCGACACCGGGAAGCCCGCGCGCTGGTGCTTCACCCACGCCCAGTAACCGGCGAGCTGGAAGCTGGCGTCGAGCACCAGCGGGTCCACCGTCCACTCGCGGCGCAGCGGCTCCTTCACCCAGTCGGCCGGGCGGCAGCCCTTCACCGTGCCGCTCACGCCGTCGTCACCGAGCGCGTCGATGCTGACGATGCCCTGCAGGCGCGGGCCGTGGAAGGTGAAGTTGCCGTAGAAGTCCTTGAGCGACATCGGCAGCTGCGCGGAGGGCGCGTAGGGCTTCGGCGTGGGCGCCACCGAGGTGTCGGCGCCCAGCGTCACCGTGCCCGCATACGAGGTGGCGTGGCCCTGCTTGAGCGCCACCTCGAGCGGCAGGCCGCGGCCCGCGCGCACGCGCTGCTTCACCGCCGCCTCCAACCAGATGGTGTCGGGCACCAGCACCGCGCGCTGCAGCTTGAAGTCGGTCACCGCGAAGGGCGTGAAGCCTCCGGGGGCGTTGCCGCCGGCCGACTCCACCGCCGCCGCCGCCACGTGGTCGAGCGCCGCCGCGAAGGGCAGCACCCGCTGGCCCGCCATGGTGTGGTCGTTCAGGTACACGTGGTTCAGCCGCGACACCGGGAAGGTGGCGGTGTGGAGCAGCGTGCGCTCCGGCAGGTTGCGGCCCACCAGCACCTCGCCCTGCCCACCCTCGAAGGCGGCCAGGAAGGCGGCCACGCCCTCTTCATCGGACAGGAAGGTGACGCCGTCGGCCTTGAGCTCGGCCTTCTTGAAGGCGGGAATCTTCTTCACCATCTCCGAGGTCTCGAAGGGCGGGAAGTCGATGGTGACGCTGCGCTGGCCGCCCTTCACCCGGGCCAGCATCTCGTTGGCCGCCGAGTAGTCGGTCTGCGCCGCGTTGCCGAAGCGCCCGGCCCACGAGCCGATGCCCACGAAGAGCGACGGCTTCGCCGCGTCGAGCAGCGCCAGCGCGCCGCCCACCTTGGTCTCCAGCACCGCGTCGAGCGAGGCCACGTCCTTCTTCCCGACCAGCGCGTCGGCCAGCAGGCCGGCGTTGTGCACCACCACGTCGACGCGGCCGTGCTGCGCGCGGATGGCCTCGATGGCCTGCTGCACCGACTGCGCGTCGCGCACGTTCATCGGGTGGTAGCTGACCTGCTTCGCGCCCGCGGCCTTCACCTGCGCCACCGCCTGCCTCAGCGCGTCGTCAGGGGCCGAGCGGCCGGTGAGCGCCAGCGTGCAGCCGTACTTCCTGGCCAGCCCGGAGGCGAACTTGAAGCCCAGGCCCTTCGCGCCGCCGGTGACGACCACCACCGCGTCGGCCGACAGCGGTTTGCCCGCGGCGCCCTTGCGCGGCGCCAGCGACACCGCCGCGCGCCCCTGCCGGCCGAAGCCCACCTCCACGGTGCGGTCACCGGAGAGCAGCTCGGCCACCACCAGGTCGGCGACCGCCTCGACGCTCAACGTCCCGTCGACGTCGATGGCCTTCACCAGCGCGTCCGGCCACTCGGCGGCGAGCGCCTTGGTGAAGCCCAGCGCGCCCACCTGACCCAGCGCCTCACGCGCGGTGTCACCGAAGCCGAAGGCGCCGCCCAGGGTGGTGAGGCTGACGAACAGCTCCGCCTGCTCGGCGCCCAGCTTCTTCGCCAGCCCCAGCGCGTAGCGGGAGGCCGCGCGGTAGTCGGCGGCGTCGCTCACCAGGTTGATGATGCCGGAGAACTCGCCGGCGGTGGAGACGTCGCCCACCTGCGCCGTCACGCCGCGCGCCTGCAGCTTCGTCACCAGCGCCTCGGCGAGGCCGCGGGTATCCCGCGTCACCAGCAGCGGCCCCTCGAGCGCCAACACCGTCTCCGACAGGCTGGCCAGGGGCGCGGGCGTCACCTGCGGCTGGTAGCTGTCGACGGGGACAACGACCTCGGCGGCCTCGACGGGCTTCGCCGCCACGCCGCCCTCGAGCGCCTGCACGATGTGGTCGACGACGGTCTGCGTGGTGGTGGTCTTGCTGAAGAGCTCCCGGGGGAGTCCGCCCAGCGACGGCCAGGCCTTGCCCACCGACTGGTCCAGCTCCACCAGCATCAGCGAGTCGAAGCCCAGCTCACCCACCAGCGTCTGCTCCGGCTTCAGCGTCGCCTGCGGGAAGGCGGAGATGCGCGCCACCGCCTCCAGCACCGTGCTCAGCACCTCGGGGCGGAGGTCGACCTTCTCTTCCTTCTTCGCGGCGGGCGCCACCGGCGCCGGCGTCTGCGCGCCCAGCACCTGGTCGGTGCCCTTCTTTCCGACGAGGTTCGAGAAGTCGGGCGGGCGAGCGACGACGGGCGTGGAGATCATCGCCGTCTGCGCGGCCATCGCGGTGCCTCCGGCGGCGGGCACCATCACCTGCTGCGTCACCTGCGTCAGCGCGGTGACGTCTCCGCCGGCCAAGGCCTGCAGCGCCGAAGCCTGCGCCTTGACGATGTCGGCCTGACTCTGGAGGAGGGCCATCTGCTGCTGAAAGAGCGCGATGAGGTTGTCCATGGCGACGGGTCCCTTCTGTTTGGGGAGGTGATGCGAAGCGGAGGTGGTGAGCGGGGCGCGCGGCGCCCGGGGCGTGCGCTCCATGGCCCAGTACTTCTGGGTCTCGAGCGGCGTGGGCGGCAGGGTGACCA
>CALNBU010000329.1 GCA_937875615.1 uncultured Archangium sp. | reverse complement strand
AGCACGCCGCTCGCAACGCGCGCGTGTACTTCCATGAGAATCACGGAGGCCAGATCAGGGACCTCAAGCGCAACGGGATGCTGCGCGAGGATCTGGTGCCGGTGGGCGTCCCCGAGGGCGCGGACTTCGCCATCTACCAGTACCACCAGGAGTTCCGCGAACAGGAGTTCAACATCTGGCAGGCCTTCGGCACCACGCGACCGGTGTACGGCCTGTACCTCGACGAGACGCCGCAGATCATCGTCTACCAGCGCCAGCGCTAGATCATGCCCCGCCCGCCCAACCGCCCGATGAAGAAGCTCCAGGCGCCCACCAGCGCGACGCCGGAGCAGCTGCGCGCCCGTCAACGGGGCGCCCTGTTGGGGCTGGCGGTGGGCGAGGCCATGGGCGTGCGCAACGACGGCCGCAACATTCCCTGTGTCGACTTCCCGGCGCTGAACGACGGGCCCATCAACGAGCCCCTCGGCGGAGGGCAGCACGACCTGCGCCGGGGCCAGGTCGGCTTCGCCTCCGAGATGGCGCAGGTGCTCTCGCAGTCGCTGCGCACCCAGCGCCACTACGACGTGTACGACGTCACCCGGGGCTACGCCCGCTGGCTCCCCACGGCCGTCGGCGCGCCCGAGGCGGTGAAGGCCTCGCTGACGGAGTTCGCGGAGGGCCGCTCTCCGGAGCACACCGGCCGCCGGGTGTGGGTCTCGAAGCAGCAGCGCCTGCGCGACAACGGCTCGCTGGCGCGCACCGCGCCCATCGGGGTCTTCTTCCACTCGCAGCGCGAGGTGCGCGTCGCGGCCAGCCTCGACGACTCCGCCATCACCCACTTCGACCCGCTCTGCCAGCTGGCGTGCGTCACCTTCAACGGCGTGTTGGGCGCGGCCATCAGCGCCCCCGGAGCGCACATCGCGCCCGACGCGCTGATCAAGGTGGCGGAGACCGAGCTCTCCCTCGCCGCGGCCACGCTGGGTCGCAAGGAGTCGGAGCACGTGAGCCAGACGAAGGACTCCGCGGACTGGCTCCGCGAAGATCTCCTGCTCGCGCAGGAAGATGACCCGGAGCTGTACGGCCCCGAGCTGCACCTCTTCCGCCCGTACCCCTCCGAGGTGCGCTGCACCTGGCGGCTGGCGCTGTGGGAGCTCTTCCACGCGCCCTCGCTCGAGGCGGCGCTGGTAGACGTGGCCAGCCGTGGCGGCAACAGCGCGGTGAACGCCGCCGTCACCGGCGCGCTCATGGGCGCCGTCTTCGGAGAAGGCGCTCTTCCGCAGGACTGGGTGGAGCGGGTGTTGGAGGCGCCCGGCAACGCGGCGTGGCACCCGAGGAACCTGGTGACGCTGGCCGGCCTGGGCGCGGGCGATGCGTGACGGCTACTGACCGGGCGCCAGCGGCGGCACCACCCCGTCGGGCCCCGGGCGGTTGACGCGGTCCTTGAGCTCCTTGCCGGCGCGGAACAACAACCCGCGCTTGCTGCGCACCGCGATGGGCTCGCCGGTCTTCGGGTTGCGACCCTGGTAGGCGCCGTAGTGCTTCACGTGGAAGGCCCCCAGCCCGCGAATCTCGATGTTCTCCCCCGCCACCAACGCATCCTTCATGGTGTCGAAGATCACATCGACCGTCTTCTCGGCCTGCTTCTGGGTGACATTCTTCTTCTGCACCAGGACGTTGACGAGATCAGACTTGAGCACCGGTACGTCCCCCTGCTGAACGGTCTGGAATCATTGTGGATTTGCAATCCTGCTTTGCGCCCATGCTACGCCCAAGTCACTCAACCCTGCAAGAAAGCTACGGTTTTTCGGCGTTCGAATCATTTTCCTGAACCAGGTCTGCCCAGGAAATTCCCTTGAGTTTCTCAATGGTTGACTCATCGGCCGACGAAAACAGCCGGGCCACGCTGCCGTAGTGCGCGGCGCGTTCCCGGGTCGAGATGCGGGCCGTGCCGCCCACCGCCGCGGAGACGTCGGCGAGCGTCAGCGTGGCCGGCTCGCGGGCGGGGACCAGCCCGCCGCTCGGCGTGAAGGCCAGCAGGCCGCTGTCCACCAGCACCGTCACCAGCTCGCGCACACGCTGCTCCGGCAGGCGCAGCGTGCCGGCCAGCTTCTGCGAGGTGGGCGACGACAGCCCCCCCAGCGCGGCGCGCGCCACCTCCTCCGCGATGCGCGAGGCGATCAGCTCGTTGCTGCGCGGGTGCTCCAGCAGATCCGCGAAGGCGTCGTGGAAGTCGCGGTGCTCCACCGCGTAGGCCAACCGCGCCCCCGACAGCAGGATGTACCAGCTGACGTAGATCCACATCAGGAACAGCGGCGCGATGCCCAGCGAGCCGTACAGCTTGTTGGCCGAGAAGAAGAAGCCGGCGATGCCCCCGTAGGCCGAGCGCGCCAGCTGCCAGGCGATGCCCGCCAGCACCCCGCCGGTCAGCGCGGAGCTCCACTGCACCGGCGCGTGCGGCGCCACCTTGTAGAGCAACGAGAACAGGAGCGCGGCGGTCACCACGCTGCCCAGGAAGAACACCTGCGCCGCGTAGGGGAACTCGAGCCAGCCGATGAAGTCCTTGGCCGACTGCGTGCCCAGCAACGAGAGCGCGAAGAGCAGCGGCCCCACCAACAGCACGGCGCCGTAGAGCGCTACGCTGATCAACAGCGGCCTGCGGGTGCGCACCCGCCAGATGTCGTTGAGCGAGGCGTCGAGGTGCCGGAGCATGATGCCCGCCGACACCAGCACCACCGCGAACGACAGGGTGCTGGCGACCCGGGAGTTGGCGGCGGTGAGGAAGGTGCGGATGACCTGCTCCGACTGCGCGCGGCCACCGGGCGACAACACGTCCTCCATGAACGCCAGCACCAGCGGGTCGATGCGCGAGGCGTTGAAGGCGTGCAGCAACGCGAAGACCACCGCCACCGCCGGTACCAGCGAGGTGATGGTGATGAAGGTCAGGTTCCCGGCGCGCAGCGCGAGCGCGTCGCCCCGAAAGCCCAGCACCACCGCCACCAGCAGCCGCCACAGCGCCACCGCCCGATGTCCCCAGCGCAGAAAGAACGTCTTCGGCGTGGCGGCGGGGGCTGAGGCCATGGTGACTCGCTCAGCGCCGAACGAGGATGCGCTCCACCAGATCCCGGCCGATCTGGGAGAGCTCCACGAAGACCACACCCATGCCCGACGTCGCCTCGCCGCCCGGCTCCACCGTGCGCACCACCTCGCCGATGCCCTCGATGATCTCGAGGTCTTCGAAGATGACGGTGAAGCGGAGGTTGACCCGCGTGCCCACGGGCAGCGGCTCATCGGATCTGATGAACACGCCGCCCCGGCTCAGGTTGACCACGTACTCGCCGATGAACTCCTCCACCGACCTGAACTCATGGTTGATGGTTCGACGCGTCTCGGCGCGGCGGTCGATGGTCCCGGTCATCGGCGTGGCTCAGCTGTCCTTCGGAGGAGGAGGCGGCGACGACGGGCGGGGCTGCTGCTGACGATCGCGGTTGCGATCGCGGCGGTCGCGGTTGCGACGACCGCGCTCGCCCTTCTCTCCGCCCCGCTCGCCCCGGTCTCCGCCGCCACGTTCGCCACCGCCGCGCTCACCACGATCTCCACCACCCCGCTCGAAGCGCGCCTCGTTGCTCCCGGGCTTGCGGTTGCTGGTGTAGGTCGCGGGGTCGTGCTCGACCTGCGTCCCGGCGACCTTGATCTCCACCCCTGAGACCGGCCGCGCGTAGATGTCGTACTGCTCGCGGTGGTAGTCGGCCCGCGGCTTCACCTGGATGGCCTTGTTGAAGCGGTCCATCAGGTGCCGGAGCTCCTCGCGCTCTTCTCCCTGCAGCACGTTGGCCACCTCGGTCTGGGCCTGCACCACCATGGAGGGGTCCTTGTACGCACCCGCCGAGCGGCGCAGCTCGCGGAAGATCTCGTAGGCCACGGTGGTGGCCGTCTTCACGTAGCCCTGACCCGCGCAGTAGCCGCAGCTCTCGTGCAGCACCCGGCCGATGCTCTCGCGCACGCGCTTGCGCGTCATCTCCACCAGGCCCAGCTCGGAGATGCGCAGCACGTTCGTCTTGGCCTTGTCCCGGCCCAGCGCCTCCTGCAGCGACTTGAAGACCTTGTCGCGGTTCTGCGCCTTCTCCATGTCGATGAAGTCGCAGATGATGATGCCGCCGATGTTGCGCAGCCGGAGCTGGTAGACGATCTCCTTCGCGGCCTCGGTGTTGATCTTGACGATGGTGTCTTCGAGGTTCTTCTTGCCGACGTAGCGACCGGAGTTGACGTCGATGGCGGTGAGCGCCTCGGCCTGGTCGATGATCAGGTAGCCACCCGACTTGAGCCACACCTTGCGGGCCGTGGCCCGCTTGATCTCCTCCTCGATGCCGTAGGCGTCGAAGATGGGCTCGTCGCCCTCGTGCAGCTTCACCCGCTCCTTGAGCGCCGGGTCCTGCGCCTCCACGAAGCGCTGCACCCGCTCGAACTCGTCGCGGTCGTCGATGACCAGCTCTTCGATGTCCTGGGCGAGGAGATCGCGCGTGGCGCGCAGGATGAGGTCCAGGTCGGGGTGCATCAACCCCGGCCGGTGCGTCTTCTCGTTCTTGCGCACCGTCTCGTTCCACACCTCGATGAGGAAGCGGATGTCGGCCTCGAGCTTCTCGCGCGGGACGTTCTCGGCGACGGTGCGCACGATGAAGCCGGTGCCCGGCGGACGCAGGCTGTCGACGATCTCCCGCAGGCGGCGACGCTCCTTCTCGTTGCCGATGCGACGGCTGATGCCCACGTGGTCGACGGTGGGCATGAACACCAGGTGACGGCCGGGGATGGAGATGTGCGAGGTGATGCGGGCACCCTTGGTGCCGATGGGGTCCTTGCTGATCTGGACCAGCACCTCCTGCCCCACCTTGAGCAGATCTTCGATGCGCTGCTGCTTGCGCGGCTCCGCCTTGCGCTGCTTCTGGCGGTCGCGGTCGCGATCCCGCTCCTTGTCCTTGTCTTTGTCCTTCTCCTTGAAGCGAACGTCGCGGGGCGCCGCGCTGGGCACCGCGGGCGCCTGCACCGGCGCGCCCTGCGTCTCCACCGCCACCGCCAACACCTCGGCGGACGCCACCTCCGGCTTCAAGTCCTCCACCGCCGCCGCCAGCACCTCGGCGCCCGACGGCGTGGCCTCGACGGCCTGCGCGACCTCGGCCTGTACCTCGATGAGCTCCGCCTCGCCCTCGCTCGGCACCTCCGCCGCGACCACCTCGGGGTCTGCGTCGCTCACCTCCAGCGCGGAGTCGGTCTCCTCCGGCACATCCGGCACGTCGTCGTCCTGCTCACCTTCGGTGAGGTCGAACTCGTGCCGGGTGACGTCCGGGTCGAACAACACGTCGCCGACGTAGAGGAAGCCGGCCTTGTCGAGGCCGATGTCTACGAAGGCCGCCTGCATGCCGGGCAGCACCCGGGTGACGCGGCCCTTGTAGATGTTGCCGACGATGCCCTTGTCTTTTTTTCTCTCGAGGTAGAATTCGGCGATGTGACCCTGCTCAACCAGGGCGACACGCGTCTCCCGGCCGGCGGCGTTGATGACCAGCACGCTGCTCATGGACTGTTCCAATCTGTGCGCAGGGCGCGCCTTCCGACGGACGGGACGTAGGAAGAACAGCGGCCAGACGCACCACAAGGCAGGCGGCGGTGCCACTCACACGAATGACTCGTCGTGATGTCACTCCGAGAAGGTTGGCCACCAGAAAGGCCCCCTGCCGGTTGAAGCGTTCAAACCTGGATAGACCGTGAAAAGCACCGAGCTGTCCAAGTCGACTTTGTCCCCGCCGGTTTGATCTACCGGTTCGGCCGGCCCCCTGTGGGCGATAGGCGTCGAGAACCCCGTCTGAAAAATTGTTGTCGCGCGCAGCGTGGCACGACTTGCCACCAGAAGGAAACCTTTTACGCCCGCGCCTGCGGCAGCTCAGGGCGCGGTGGTTTGCCTTTCTGTTGTAATTTCAGGACATTCCACTGCGGACCGAGCGGCATTCGGCGCGCGTCGGTGAGCCCCAGCTCGAGGGCCGCGAGGCGCACGAAGTCTTCGGAGGGCGTGTACGCGCTCTGCTCGACGGGGAAGCAGACCCACACCACGCCGCGCACCGCCATCTTCTGGATGAGCCGGGTGAGCTGGTCGAGCAACGCCAGCTTGGTGGTGGAGAACAGAATCTGCACGTCGAGGCCCAGCTTCGAGCTGTCGACCAGCGCGGCGCCGTCGGGCAGTACCAGCGCCTCCAGGAAGCCCTCCGGCGGGTTCTGCACGTGCACGGTCATGCCCGGGCGCACGCCGAACAACGGAGAGAGCGGTGGAGGCAACCCGCAGAAGCTCACCGGCGCACCTCGAAGCCCACCAGGGGAATGGCCGGCAGCGCATCGGAGACCTGCACGTCGGTCACCCGCGCCTCTTCGGGCCCCTGCCGGCACCAGGCGAGGAAGCGCTCCAGCACCGCGGGCTCCGCCTCGGCCAGCGCTTCGACGTCGCCATCGGGGAGGCTGCGCACCCACCCACGAACCCCCAGCCAG
>CALNBU010000328.1 GCA_937875615.1 uncultured Archangium sp. | reverse complement strand
GGGCGCCCATGGAGAGGCCGGCCACCGCCACCCGGGGCGAGGCCCGCAGGGTCTCCAGCGCGGCCTCCGCGCCCGCCTGCCACTCGCGGAGGCCCGCGTAGAGCATGGCCTCGGGAGCGCGCCCGTGGCCGGGCAGCCGCGGGCAGTGCACGTGCATCCCGCGCGCGGCGAGGCTCTCGCCCAGCGACCGCATCTCCCAGGGGCTGCCGCTGAAGCCGTGCAACAGCAACACCGCGTGAGGCGCCTCGCCCGGCGGTGGGCCCAGCGTGAAGGCGCGCGTCAGCTCTTCGTTCATTGGGGAGGCCGACTTTAGACGGGGTGGCGTGCTACAGGCGAAGCGCATGTCAGAGACGAAGAGCCCCGAGGTGCAGCTGCAGATTCAGTTGGATGACGCCATCGCCAACGGCCAGTACGTCAACATGGCGCTCGTCAACCACACCGAGACCGAGTTCACCCTCGACTTCATCTACGTGCAGCCGCAGCAGCCCCGGGCGAAGGTGCTCTCGCGCATCATCACCAACCCCAAGCACATGAAGCGGCTGCTGTCGGCCATCCAGGACAACATCGCCAAGTACGAGTCGAAGTTCGGCACCGTCGAGGTGTCGGACCCCGGCACGCCGGTGCACTGAGGGCGTCACTGCACCTGGACCTCCGGGAGGCCCTGGGTGGCGGGCGCGAGGCCGAGGGACGCCAGCATCTGCGGCGTGACGTCGGTGCCCCCGGAGAGGTTCTGGATGATGGCCCAGGGGGTGTAGATGAGCCCGCCCGGGAAGCCCCACCAGCCGAGCAGGAACGAGAGCAGCACGTAGGGCAGGCCCGGCACCACGGCGCTCTCGCCGGCCTTGATGAAGTGCACCGCGGAGGTGCGCTTGAAGGAGACCAGGATGAAGGACATCGCGTAGCTGTAGACGACGAAGCGCGCGCCCTGCCGCAGCTGCTGCTGGAGGTCGGCCTGGGACAGCCCTTCGAGGCCCTGGATGCCGGGGTCGCTCATATTGTCGCTCCAGTCAGTCGTGAGAGGACTTCCGCCAGCGCCGGCGCGGCGGGCACCCGCTCGAGCGGGAAGGCCGGCGTCAGGCTCAGCGGCACGCTGTCGGTGGTGATGACCCGGGCCAACGGCAACACTTTCAAGCGCTCGTTGGCGGGGCCGACGAAGAGGCCGTGCGAGGCCACCACCGTCAGCGGCGCCTTCGCCCCGTGCGCCAGCACCACCCGCGCCGCCTCGGCCAGGGTGCCGCCGGTCG
>CALNBU010000327.1 GCA_937875615.1 uncultured Archangium sp. | reverse complement strand
GACCAGCTTCACCGCGCCGTTGAAGCCCACCATCACGTTCTGCGGGCTCACGTCGCGGTGGATGATGCCCAGCGGCAGTCCATCGGCGCCCACCGCGTCGTGCGCGTGCTGCAGCCCCTCACACAGGCGCGCCACCAACCAGGCGGCGATGTGCGGCGGCAGCGCGCCGGAGCCCGACTGCTCCTTCGAGAGCACCCGCCGGAGGTCGATGCCGTCCACCCACTCCATGGCGATGAAGGTCGAGCCGTCGAGGTGCCCCAGCTCGAAGACCTCGACGATGTTCGGGTGATGCAGCGAGGCGGCGATGCGCGCCTCGTCGAGGAACATGCGGACGAACTCGGCCTCCTCGGCGAGGTACGGGAGGATGCGCTTGAGCACCAGCAGCCGGCCGGTGCGGGTGTCCTTGGCCAGGAACAGCTCGGCCATGCCGCCGACCGCGAGGCGCTTGAGCAGCAGGTAGGCGCCGAAGGGCACGGCGCTCTGGGGACCGGACGTCGAGATGGGCTACTCCGTGGGGTACGAATAGAAGCCCTCGCCGGACTTCTTGCCGAGCTTACCCGCCCGCACCATTTTCTTAAGCAACTGCGGAGGCCTGAACGTCGGGCTCCCGGTCTCGGCGTAGAGGTACTCGGCGATGGCCAGGCGCACGTCGAGGCCCACCAGATCTCCCAGCTTCAACGGCCCCATGGGGTGTCCGTAGCCGAGCTCCATGGCGCGATCGATGTCGGCGGCGCTGCCCACGCCCTCCTCCAGCATCCGGATGGCCTCCAACCCCAGCGCTACGCCCAGCCGCGACGAGGCGAACCCCGGTGAGTCGCGGACGATGATCAGCTCCTTCTTGAGCGCCGCGCCGAAGGCCTTGACCGTCTCCACCGTCGAGGCGGAGGTCTGAAGGGCCTGCACCACCTCCAGCAGCTTCATCAGGTGCACCGGGTTGAAGAAGTGCAACCCCACCACGCGGTGCGGCCCGGTCGCGGCGGCGGCGATCTCCGTGAGCGAGAGCGAGCTGGTGTTGGAGGCCAGCACGGCGTCGGGCGACACCACCGCCGACAGCGCCCGGAAGAGCGACTGTTTGAGCTCGAGCCGCTCGGGCGCGCACTCGATCACCAGGCCGGCGGGCGCCAGCGCGTCGAGCGAGGCCACGCCCTTGAGTCGCCCCAGCGCCGCCTCGCGCTCGGCGGCGGTCACCTTGCCCTTCTCGACCCCCACCGAGAGGTTGCGGTCGATCCGCCGCACGCCCTCGGCCACCGCCCCGGGCGTGACGTCGTACAGCAGCACCTCGAAGCCCGCCTGCGCACACACCTGAGCCACCCCGTGGCCCATGGTTCCAGCGCCGATCACCCCCACCACTTCCAGGTTCGTGAGAGACATGCGCGCGGGTTAAACCACGATGTATGGTGCGCGCCCCATGATGTTCGGTCTCCTCGCTGCCCTGCTGCTCTCTGCCGAAGAGGGCGACGCCACCTCCACCGCGCGGGCCAACCTGCTGCGCGGCGCCACGATCATGCGAGCGGATGGGCTCCCCAAGGCGGCGCTGCTGGCCGACGGCGAGGCGTCGACCGACGGAGACACCTGGAACAACCCCCGCGCGGCGATCTTCGAGAAGGGCGGCGTCGCGGAGTGGGATCTCGGCCGGCAGGAGACCATCGCCACGCTGCGGCTGCAGGCCGACAACAATGATCTCTACGAGATCTTCGGCAGCGTCGACGGCGTGCAGTGGTTCCGCATCTGGGCCGCCGGGAAGGTCGACCTCCCCGGCGTGCAGACCCGCACCTCGAGCCCCATGAACTTCACCGCGCGCTACCTCCGCCTCACGGCCAGCGGCGGCGACGAAAAGTACTCGCTGACCGAGCTGGAGGTCTTCGACAGCCAGGCCGCCCTGGAAGGGGCCTCGCTCAAGCGCATCGCGCCGCCGCCGCCGCCGCCCCCGCGCGCGCCGCCGCCCTTCGACACCGGCTGGGTGGTGGTGCTGGTCGCGGCCGGGCTGGTGGTGAACTACTTCCGCGACACCGCGCGGCGCACGCAGCAGCGCCGGGCCGAAGCGAACGCGGCGCCTCCTCCGTCCAACAGCTGACCCCGCCTCCAAGGAAGGTCCCCAGGCGCAGGGCGCTCTCCGGGAGACTCGCCGCAGCGCTGCGTCCCGCAAAGGCGATGGGCCGGTCGCGCCTCTTCGCGAGGTCGCAGCCGGCCCATCGGTCTCTTCGCAGGAAGAAAGGCCTCCCCTTCAGGAGGCCCTCACCTCAGCCCGCGTCTTCTTCACCGGTACCCGCATCTTCGTCGGTGCCCGCGTCTTCCTCGGTGCCCGCATCCGGGCCCTGGGTGATGTCGCGCTGCTCGCACGTGCCAGAGTTACAGGTCCACTGCTTGCCGTCGGCCGGCGGGCCTTTGTCACTGCGGCAGTCAAACTGGTCAACGCATTCGTCGCCAC
>CALNBU010000326.1 GCA_937875615.1 uncultured Archangium sp. | reverse complement strand
GGCGCGGCGGCTCCCATGTCGAGCTCGCCGGGCTGGTACGCCGTCGCGCTGCGGTCGACGTTGTCGTAGGTGCCGTTGACGAGGTTGCGCAGCATCTGCTTGTGCTGCTCTTCCATCATCTCCCGCACCAGCTCCGCGAGGTTCTCGCTCTTGACCATGTCGGTGTACGACGACTTCCGGGTCGCGAGGATGTTCCCGCCCACGAAGAGGTGGGTGATGATGTGAGGGTTGGCCGCACCAGAGTCCTCTGTCTGGACGTGGTAGACCTTCCCCTTGTGCTTGATGTTGTGATTGAAGCCAGTGACGGCCTTGTCGAACGTCTTCACCATGTGACCTGGCCCGCTACGGTAGCAACAGTTGGCGCGTTGCTGAAACTTTCAGCCGGACTCCAGCGAACCTCGTCGACGCGGCAGCCGTCCAGCAGCGACGTCCAGGTCGGCGCGCCAGCGAGCCTGGGCTCCCAGTCGTACACCAGCGCACGTCGGTAGAGCCCCACCCGCGGCTCCAGCCCGTCCGCGCGGGCGAGGCACACCGCGTCGGTGTGCGCGTGCCGGTGCAGCCACAGCACGTCGAGCAGCTCCGCGGTGACGAAGGGCACCCGGGTCGACACCACCTGCACCCACTCGGTGGAGGCCAGCGCCAGCGCCGTCACCAGCGCCCCCACCTCTCCGCGCTCGGCCGCCACGTCGGCGTACACCGGCGCGTCCAGCCACTCGTAGGCCTCCGCCGAGGCCGCGCAGATGAACGAGGGCCCCTTCGCCAACGCCAGCAGCCGCTGCACCTGGCTGAAGCGCGCTCCGTCGTGCGCCAGCACCGCGACCGTGGGCCCCTTGACTCTCCAGTGGTTACCTTCGTACACAGTGCGCACAGTCTCCCACCTTCTCCGCCCGCCACCAGTTTCTGACTTTCCGAGGTCTCGCCCAGGGCCGACTCCGTGCAGCCCCGTCGCATGTCCCGAGTCGCGGTGCCGGTGTCTCCGCCCTCGCTCATCCCCGCCGACGTGCTGGAGCAGCTGCGGGACGAGGCCCGCCACGGCGGCCGTGAGGAGTCCTTCGACACCGAGCCCAGGACCGCGCAGCTTCACCTCCAGCCGGTGCACGGCACGGTGCGGGCCGACACCGAGGTGGCGTACTTCGCCCTCACCCAGGTGCCGCTCTTCCGGGAGCTGCCGGGCGCCTCCCTCGAGGCGCTCTCCCGCGGGGCCATCCAGCTCGAGGTGCCCGACGGAGAGTTCCTCTTCTGCGAAGGCGACGAGGCCACCAGCTTCTTCGTGGTGGTGGACGGGACGCTGGAGTTGCTGCGGCACAAGGACGGTCGCCAGGTGGCGCTGCGGCACACCTCGCGCGGAGAGGCCTTCGGGCTCTTCGGCCTCTTCTCGGCGCAGCTGCGGGCCGCGTCGGCGCGCGCCATCGGCGACTGCACCATCCTCGAGATCTCCGCGCCGCAGCTGCAGGCGCTGCTGGCCGACGACGAAGCGCTGCACCAGCGGCTGCTCGCCTTCTACCGCGAGCGCCTGGTGGAGGGCTTCCTCGCCTCGCGGCTCTTCGCCGACATCGACTCCATCGCCCGGGCGCGCCTCATCGGCCGCTTCGTCAACCACGAGGTCGAGGCCGGCGAGGCGCTGCTGACGCCCGGCGAGGTGAAGAACCTGCTGGCGGTGGTGACCCACGGGCGCCTGCTGCTGGAGGAGCGCCGGGTGGGCCAGCCGTCGCGGCACTACGAGGTGACGCAGGGGCAGTTCCTCGCCCTCACCTGCGCGCTGTCGGGGGTGCCCTCGCGCTGGCGCGTCTTCGCGCCGGAGTTCACCACCCTCTCGATGCTGAACCAGAAGGACCTCGCGGAGCTGCTCGTCGACTACCCCGCGCTGCGCTCGCTCCCCACCCGGCTGCCTCAGTACGCCCGGGCCCTCGCGCGCGACGTCTTCTGCGGCGGCACCGGCGTACCGGGCCTGTGAAACAACCGGCGGCGCCGCGGCGTTCTGGTGACACGTGAAGAAGACGGAGCTGCACTTCGGCCGGGCGGGCCTGCTGTTGGCGATTTGCGTGGCGGGCGTCGTCTTCTGGCACTCGCCGTGGCTGCTGCCCTTCAAGCTCCTCTCGGTGATGGGGCACGAGACGGGCCACGCGCTCTACGAGCAGGGCCGGCCGCAGGGCTACATGAACCAGCCGGTCGGCGCAGCACGCGGCATGAGCCTGCATGAGAG
>CALNBU010000325.1 GCA_937875615.1 uncultured Archangium sp. | reverse complement strand
CAGCGCGTTGGTCTGCCTCGACGAGAACCAGGTGCGCAGACAGTGCCCCGCCGGGAGCGCGTCCTGCATGCGCGAAGCGAGGCGACGGTGCCCATCGAAGCCCCACGCCTGCGCCACCGCCGGCACCAGCACCACGAGCAGGAGCGCCGACCGGGACATCAGTGGAGGAATTTATCCGACCCGCTGCCGACGTTGCGACGGCCGCCGTCGAGGGCGCGCAGGTGCGACGAGCGCTTTTCCAGGTCGCGCCGGAGCCGCCAGGAGCTGAGGCGCCCGAAGAGCGAGGCCGGCAGCCCGAAGCGCGCGTAGCCGAAGGTGAGCGCCAGCGCGAAGAGGTGCGCGGCCAACACCACCGGGCTGGTGAAGACCACGTTGAGCAGCGTGAAGCCCAGGCCCAACAACGCGAAGGTCCGGCCGGTGACCGGGAAGCCGAACAACAGCAGCGTGCTGCGCCACATCGCGCAGCCGAAGCCGACCCAGGTCACCGAGCTGAGCAGGTTGCCGCCGAAGAAGAACGTGGAGGCCACGCGCTCCGAGACCAGCCCCAGCGCCAACGTCAGCAGACCGGCCAGGAAGACCGTCACCAACAGGAAGCGGAGGTAGCGACGGGCACCCCAGAGCCCCTCGAGGCTGCCGCCGGTCATCCACACGATGAGCGCAGAGAAGATGACGCTGCCCACGTCCGGCGCGGCCGCGGGCAGCCAGGTGAGGAGCTGCCAGAGCTGCCCCGAGAACACCGCACCCGGGAGCAGGTACAACGAGAGGCCCTGGTCGGCGGCCAGCTTCCAGATGATGGACGTCGCCACGATGACCACCGCCATCGTGGTCGAGGCGTTCCGCACCGGAGGGAGTCGAACGCCCCCTCCAAACTGATTCGCTGGCCGCACGGCTGGGGCCCGCCTGCCTTACGCCTTCGTCTTGTAGAAGAGCGTCACCGTCAGGCAGTGAAACTCCTTGTCGGAGCTCTGGGTAATCTCCTTGTCGACGACCTCGACCTCAGGGTGCTCCTTGAGCCAGCGGGTGATGTTCTCACCCATCACTTCGCGGTCGCGCGCCAACGTCGTCGAGAAGACCTTCACGCCTGTGAACGGAATGACCATGAATTGCTACCTTCGCCCGGAGCCCGAGCCTTGTACGTGACGTCACCGGGGTCCCTCCCGATGCCACCCGATTAAGTTGTTGCCACCCACCACCCCCGTGGGGTGGGCAGCAGGCGACGATCTGCCCGCCTTCTGCGCAGGCTTCAAGTCATTCCCCCCAACTTTTTGGCGACCGCCGACCGCTCAGCGCAGCCCAGCCGCGCGCGCCCGGTTGTTCTCGCACGAGGCGACGTCCTTGCAGACCGGCCCCAGGCCGTCGGGGTGCGCCACGAAGGGCGCCTTCTCCGACTCCTCGGTGCCGCACAGCATGCACTTGCGCTTGCGGTTCTTCCGCTCGGCGCGGCGCTCCTCCGCCAGCTGCTTGGCGCGCTCGCGCAACACCTTCGCGTCGGGGACGGGAGAGGTGCTCACAGCGCCTCCACCAGGACCGCGATGCCCTGACCGCCGCCGATGCACGCGCTGCCCACGCCGTACTTCAACCCGCGGCGCTTGAGCTCGTAGAGGAGGTGCAGCGTGATGCGCGAACCGGAGGCCGCCAGCGGGTGCCCCACCGCGATGGCGCCGCCGTCGACGTTGGTCTTCTCGCGCGGCAGGCCCAGCTCCTTCTCCACCGCGAGGTACTGCGGCGCGAAGGCCTCGTTCACCTCGAAGAGGTCGATGTCGCCCAGCTTGAACTCCGCGCGGTCCATCAGCGTGCGGATGGCCGGCGCCGGGCCGATGCCCATGATGCTGGGGTCGCAGCCCACCGACGCCCAGTTGATGAGCCGGCCGATGGGCTTGACGCCCTTCTTGTCGGCCCAGCTGCGCGTCGAGAGCAGGGCCGAGCCCGCCCCGTCGTTGATGCCGGAGGCCGCGCCGGGGTGCACCACGCCGTCCTTCTTGAAGACCCTGGGCAGCTTCTTGAAGCCCTCCACCGTGGACTCCGGGCGCGGGTGCTCGTCCTTCGCGAAGACGGTGACGCCCTTCCTGGTCTTGATCTCCACGGGCGAGATTTCTTCGTTGAAGCGGCCCGCCTCGTGCGCGGCCTGGTAGCGCTGCTGGCTCAGCACCGAGAAGGCGTCGACCTCGTCCTGGGTCAGCTTGTACTGCGTGGCCAGGTTCTCGGCGGTGATGCCCATGGGCACGTTGGGGTAGGTGTCGAAGAGGCCCTGCGTGAGGGTGTCCTCGAGGCCCGACTTCCCCAGCGGGATGCCCCAGCGCGCGCCGCGGATGACGTGCGGCGCCTGGCTCATCGACTCGGTGCCGCCGGCCAGCACCAGGTTGGCCTGCTCGGTCAGCAGCATCTCCGCCGCGTTGATGAAGGCCTGGAAGCCGGAGCCGCACAGCCGGTTCACCGTCAGCGCGCCCACGCCCACCGGCACGCCCGCCTTCAGCCCCACGTGGCGCGCGAGGTAGATGGCGTCGGGGCTGGTCTGGATGACGTTGCCGTAGATGACGTGGTCGACGTCGGCGGCGCTCAGGCCGGACTGCGCGAGCGTGGCCCGGGCCGACTCCACCGCGAGGTCGGTCGCCGAGAGGTCCTTCAGCGAGCCGCCAAAGGTCCCGAAGGGAGTCCGCTTGCCGGCGAGGAAAACGATGTCTTCGTGCTTCGATGCGCTCTTCATGGGTCTCTCAAGTCAGTTCAGCAGCCGATTCAGGGCCGCGCCCACCATGCCAAGTGCGCCGAGGCTCCACAACAGCGCAAGCGCATGCTGCTCACGCAGCTCAGGTTTTCCTTGCGTCACGAACCATCTCCTCACCGCGGCCACGTGCGCCTCGAGGTCCGCGCGCGGCGTCGACTGCCCCACCTCGTTCACCCGACGCAGGTGCACGTTGAGGAGTCGCTCCGGCGCCGCGCCGTCGATGCCCCCGCCCAGGTACCAGCCCCGCACCTCGCGCGCGGGGCGCTTGAAGTTCGACGTCACCACGAAGCCCTCGCCGCAGCAGGTCCACAGCGTCAGCTCGTCCTGCTCGTCGCGCCCCACCGTCAGCGAGGCCACCACGTCGTCGCGCTTCAGGTCCACGTACGGCCGCGTCGCGCGAAAGAGGAAACGCTCCGAGTGACCGCCCAGCAGGGCGAAGCCGAGGCGCTTCAGCTCCGAGACGGCGTCGGCCAGCTCGTCGGGCACGCGCGTGGCGTCGGCCGGCGTCTCCACCTCGACGCGCACCGAGTACGGCGCCACCAGCAGCGCCGCGCGCCACCCAAAAAAGTACAGCAGCGCGGCCCCGGCCAGCAGCATCAGCACCGCGACGGTCTGTTCTTCGCTCACGCCCCGCCAGCTACAGGAGCTGCAACGCTTCGGAAAGAGACTCGACGCTCGCCACCTCCAGCCGGGCCGCCTCCAGACGCCGCGCGCTGCTCCTGGGGAGAATGACGCGCTTGAAGCCCATCTTGGCCGCC
>CALNBU010000324.1 GCA_937875615.1 uncultured Archangium sp. | reverse complement strand
AGCCCCGCGAGAACAACGTGGGGGTCGAGACGCTCTTCGGGGAAGATCTCATCTCCGAGAAGAGCCTCGACGAGGTGATTCTTTCGTACCTCGCGGGTGAAGGCGGCTGATAGACGGCGGCGCCATGAGCGCCATCGAGACTCTCGCCATCAACACCCTCCGGACGCTGTCCATCGACGTCATCCAGAAGGCCGACTCGGGGCACCCCGGGTTGCCGCTGGGCGCGTCGCCGATGGCCTACGTGCTGTGGCAGAAGCACCTCAAGCACGCGCCCACCAACCCGAAGTGGCCCGACAGAGACCGCTTCGTGCTCTCGGCTGGCCACGGCTCGATGCTGCTCTATTCGCTGCTGCACCTCACCGGCTACCCGCTGACGAAGGAAGAGGTGCTGAACTTCCGCCAGTGGGGCAGCAAGACCCCCGGCCACCCCGAGGCGGGGCTGACGCCGGGCGTGGAGGCCACCACCGGTCCGCTGGGCCAGGGCCACGCCAACGCGGTGGGCATGGCCATCGCGGAGCGCGCGCTCGCCGCCCGCTTCAACCAGCCGGGGCATGAGCTGGTGAACCACTTCACCTACGCGCTGGTGGGCGACGGCGACGTGATGGAGGGCGTGGCGATGGAGGCGGCCTCGCTGGCCGGGCACCTCAAGCTGGGCAAGCTGGTGGTGCTCTACGACTCCAACGACGTCACGCTCGATGGCCCGGCGAAGCTGTCGTTCACCGAGGACGTGGGCAAGCGCTACGAGTCGTGGGGCTGGCAGGTGCTGCAGGTGGACGACGGCAACAGCGACCTCCCGGCGCTCGACGCGGCCATCGCCGAGGCGAAGGCGGAGACCGGCCGGCCGACGCTCATCATCGTGAAGACCACCATCGGCTTCGGCTCGCCCAACAAGCAGGGCAAGTCGTCGTCGCACGGCAGCCCGCTGGGCAAAGACGAAATCTCGCTCACCAAGAAGGCGCTCGGCTGGCCCTCCGAGGAGCCGTACTTCATTCCGCCCGAGGCCCTGGCGCACTTCCGGGAGGCGGTCGCGAAGGGCGAGGCGGCGACGGGTGACTGGAACCAACGCTTCGCCGCGTACCGCGAGGCGCACCCGGTGCTGGCCGAGGAGTTCGAGCGCGTCTTCTCCGGCGAGCTCCCGGAGGCCATCGAGGAGGCGCTGCCCAGGTTCCCGGCCGGCACGGGCGTGGAGACGCGCACGGCCGCGGGCGCCGCGCTCAACGCGCTGGCGAAGGCGGTGCCGGAGTTGCTCGGCGGCGACGCGGACCTCGGCGGCTCCACCAAGACGGTGCTGAAGGACGCGGGCTCCTTCAACGGGCAGACGGGCCAGGGGCGCAACATCCACTTCGGGGTGCGCGAGCACGCCATGGCCGCCATCGCCAACGGCATGAGCTACCACGGCGGGGTGCGGCCCTTCACCGCCACCTTCTTCTGCTTCGTCGACTACATGCGGCCGGCGGTGCGCCTGGCGGCGATGAATCACCTTCCGGTGGTGCACGTGTGGACGCACGACTCCATCGGCCTGGGCGAAGACGGCCCCACGCACCAGCCGGTCGAACACCTCGCCTCGGTGCGCGCCATTCCCGGGCTGCGCACCATGCGTCCGGCCGACGCCGCGGAGGCCGCGCAGGCCTGGCTGTACGCGCTGCGGCGCACGCGAGGCCCCACCGGGCTGGTGCTGACGCGGCAGAAGGTGCCGGTGCTGGATCGCGCCACGCTGGGCGCGGCGACGGGGCTGCACCGGGGCGGGTACGTGCTGGCGGAGGCCTCGGCGGCGGCGAAGCTGCTGCTCATCGCCACCGGCTCCGAGGTGCAGCTGGCGCTGGCGGCGCGTGAAGCGCTGGAGCAGGCCGGGGTGCCCACCCGCGTGGTGTCGATGCCCTGCCCCGAGGAGTTCCGCGCCCAGGACCCGGCCTACCGCGAGTCGGTGCTGCCGAAGGCGGTGAAGGCGCGCGTGTCGGTGGAGGCCGGCGTCACCTTCGGCTGGCGCGAGTGGGTGGGCGATGCGGGCGAGATGGTGGGCGTCGACACCTTCGGCGCCTCGGCCCCCGACAAGGTGCTCTACGAGCAGTACGGCCTCACCGTGGCGCACGTGGTGGCCGCCGCGAAGAGGTCGCTGGCCGCGGTCTGAGCGCGGCGGCGCGGCCGTGATTTGTGACAGAACGGTCACGAACGCTGCTATGTCCGGGGTTTGGCGAAACAACCCGTCAGCATCTGGTGGTGGGCGTTCGGCTACTTCGCCGCCTACCTGCCGTACTCCGCGTTGACCAAGGCGCTGTCCGGAGGCCATCTGGGCCCGCCGGTGTCGGGCAACGCCATTCTCCCGCTGTCCACCTTCGCCTCGCTGCTCTCGATGGTGGTCTTCATGTACGCCACGGGGTGGTGGCGGAGCGCGACGCGCTTCCAGCTCGGGTCCTGGTCGCTGCCCCGCCCCACGAAGTGGACCACGCTGTCGGGGCTCTGCGGCGCCACCATCCTCACCACCACCACGCTGGCGTACACCATCAGCGGGGTGTCCATCGTCTTCATGATGCTGCTGTTGCGCGGCGGCATGCTGGCCATGGCGCCCTTCATCGACCGCCTCTCGGGGCGCTCGGTGCAGCTCGCCTCCTGGCTGGCCACGGGCCTCACCATGGGCTCCCTGGTGGTGACGCTGGTGGGCCGCGACGAGGACTTCTCGCTGCCCTTCGTGGCGGTGGTCGACGTGGCGGCGTACCTGGTGGCCTACTTCGTGCGGCTGCGCTTCATGTCGAAGCTGGCCAAGAGCGACGACCAGGAAGTGACGCGGCGCTACTTCGTCGAGGAGCAGCTGGTGTCGACGCCCGCGGCCCTCTTCGCGCTGGCGGTGCTGGCGATGGTGGGGGTGGGGCCGCTGGAGGACATTCGCCGCGGCTTCATCGAGCTGCCGTTCTCGGCCTCGGCGCCGTGGCCGCTGCTCATCGGCGTGCTGTCTCAGGGCACCGGCATCTTCGGGGCGCTGGTGCTGCTCGACAAACGTGAGAACACCTTCTCGGTGCCGGTGAATCGGGCCTCGTCGCTGCTCGCCGGCGTGGGCGCCACGCTGCTGTTGTGGGGCCTGGGGGTGGGCAAGCCGCTCGACTGGCGCGAAGCGGTGGGCGCCGGGTTGGTGGTGGCGGCCATCGGCGTGCTGAGCGCGCCGGCGCTGCTGAAGCGGCGCGCCGCTCCGAAAGGTTGATCCGCACGTCTTCGGGCGGCAACCAACGGTGAACTTTGCTAACTCGTGGTCCGTTCATGAGAATCATGCACCTGCGCAACGCACTGATTTCCCTCGTCGTCACGCTGTCCCTCCTGGCGGGCGCGGCGCCCCCGTCGCCGGCGGCCAGGGCGGCCTTCGAGAAGGGTGAGGCGGCGCTGGCGTCGGGCAACCTCGACCAGGCCTCCTCGGCCTACCAGGACGCCATCAAGGCCGCGCCCGGCTACGCGGCGGCGCTCAACGGCTACGGCTCGGTGCTCTTCAAGAAGAAGCAGCCCGCAGAGGCCATCGCGCAGTTCAAGGCGGCGACCGAGGCCGACCCCTCGTTCAAGCTGGGGTGGTTCAACCTCGGCTACGCTGCGCGCAAGACCAACGACTTCGCCACCGCGTCTGCGGCCTACGCCAGGTACACCGCGCTCGACGCCAACGACCCCGATGGCTTCTACGGGCTGGCGGAGTCGTACAAGGGCGCCGGTCAGAATGCGCAGGCCATCAGCGCCTACGAGCAGTACATCGCCC
>CALNBU010000323.1 GCA_937875615.1 uncultured Archangium sp. | reverse complement strand
GGGCCTTGTGCACGTCCTGGGTGCCGCAGATGAAGCGCACCGAGGCGACGCCGAAGCCGTGGCTGTCGAGCCCGGCCTTCGCCGCGGCGATGAGCTCCGGGGAGTCTCCGAGGCCCAGGTAGTTGTTGGCGCACAGGTTCAGCACCTCGCGTCCGTTGACGGTGATGTTCGCGCGCTGGGGTGAGGTGATGACCCGCTCGGCCTTGTAGAGCCCCTGCTCGTGGATTCCATCGAGCTGGGCCTGGAGGTGCGCGGTGAAGCTGCGGTTCATGGAACGCGCGCGTAGCACCGCGCGGGAGGCGGCTCAAAAGGCTTTGCGTTGGCTCGGCGCGTCGTGTAGCCGCGCGCCGCACCTACCCTTTCAAGGAGACCCCCATGGCCATTGAACGCACCCTGTCCATCCTGAAGCCCGACGCGCTCGAGAAGGGCGTCATCGGCAAGATCATCACCCGCTTCGAGGAGGCCGGCCTGACCCCCATCGCCGTGCGCCTCCAGCACCTCTCGCAGCGCGAGGCCGAGGGCTTCTACGCGGTGCACAAGGAGCGCCCCTTCTTCAAGGACCTGGTCAGCTTCATGGTGTCGGGCCCGGTGGTGCTGATGTGCCTCGAGGGCGAGAACGCGGTGCTGAAGAACCGCGAGCTCATGGGCGCCACGGACCCCAAGAAGGCCGACAAGGGCACCATCCGCGCCGACTTCGCGCAGTCCATCGACGCGAACACGGTGCACGGCTCCGACTCGCTGGAGAACGCGAAGAACGAGGTCGCCTACTTCTTCCGCAGCACCGAGCTGTTCCCGTACACGCACAAGAAGTGAGTGACGTGACGCGCGGGTGAGCGCAGCTGGGCTCACCCGTCCGTTCGCTCAGTCACACACGGTGACCTGGATCTCGCCCTCCACGACGTTGTCGTCGTTGGCCTCGGCGCGGATTCGCAGCACGCTGGGCTCGCCGCCCGGCTCCGTCAGCGTCACCAACTCCACGCGGCCCCTCAGCGCCACCCGATTGATCGTCTCGCCGTCTTCGCGGGTCACGATGGTCAGGTTCTGTTGCAGGCTGAAGCCGTAGCCGGTGCCGCTCCAGGGGATGGTGCCGATCAGCTCGGGCTCGATGCCGAAGGTGTCGCAGTCGAAGGTCCCGGCGCCCACGTCTATCCACCGTTCGCTGAGATCGTCCGAGAAGGCCTTCCTCGCCGAGGCGGTGGCCGACAGCGCCTTCCACGGCGCGCCGCTCACCGTGCCCGCCAGCGGAGTGCTGGCGATGCCGGGCGTTTCTTCGGGGCCACACGACGACATGACCAGAGCTGCCAACAAGAGCGGGGTGCGCATGGGGTCGTGCTTCTACCGTATTCTCTACGCCGGCTCCGGGTGGTAACGGGGCCCGCGATGGGTGAGGTCCTCGATGACGCGCTGGCGGAGCTCGATGCGGGCGGCGAGTCGCCGGTGTACCTGCTGGTCGGCGAGGAGTTCCTGGTCCGCAAGGCCGCGGAGACGCTGCTGCAGAAGCTGGTGCCCGGCGGCAGCGCGGCGCTCAACCTGGTGACCATGGACGTCGCCTCGCCGCGCGAGGTGGCCGCGGAGCTCAACACGCTGCCGATGTTCGGCGGGCGCAAGGTGGTCTGCCTGAGAGACCCCGAGTTCCTGGCGCCGAAGAAGGGCCGCCCCGACGCGCTCAACCGCGCCCGCGACGCGTGGAAGGCCAACCGTCGCAAGGAGGCCGCTCGGCGGGTGCTGAACGTGGCCGCGCGCGCCGGCTGGGGTGTGGCGGAGCTCTCCGCGCCGAAGCCCCATGAGTGGGAGCGCGACCTCGGCATCACGCTGGTGGAGCTCGACGTGCAGTTCCTCCGGGAGGTGGCCACCTTCTGCGCCGCCGAGGGGCTCTCCTCGGCGCAGTCCGACGACGGCGCCCTGGTGAGCTGGCTGGCGAGCGCGCCGCCGCCGGGGCAGGTGCTGGTCATCATCACCAGCGACCTCGAGGCGAAGCACCCGCTGGTCAAGCTGGCGAAGGAGGCCGGGCGCGTCTTCGAGTTCAAGGAGATCTCGAAGATCCGCGACTTCAAGGGCAACGTCGACGTCAAGGCCATCGACGAGCTGGGCCGCTTCGCCAAAGACACCCTGGCGCCGCACAAGAAGGCGCTGGGCGCCGGCGCGCTGGAGTTGCTGGTGGACCGGGTGGGCGGCAACTTCCGCCTCCTGCAGTCGGAGCTGCACAAGCTGGCGCTCTATTCCGACGGCGCCAGCATCTCGCGGAAGGACGTGGACCTGCTGGTGGGCCACGTGCGCGAAGACGAGTACTTCGAGCTGAGCGACGCCATCGCGAAGCGCGACTTCGTGGCGGCGAAGAAGTACGTCGACGAGACGGTGGAGCAGGGCAGCCACCCGCTCATGTTGTTGGGCTCGGTGGCCGGCATCGTGCGCGCCATGCTGAGCAGCTCCGAGCGCATCGCGCGGCTGTCGGGGGGCAAGCCGCCGCGCACCTACAACGACTTCCAGGCGCGGGTGTGGCCGAAGCTCGAAGCGGAGCTGAAGGCCAACAAGGCCCGCGTGCCGCACCCCTTCAAGACCTTCAAGGACATGGAGACGGCCAGCCTCTTCGGTCGTCAGACGCTGCTGCGCGGGCTCGTCTCCTGCGCGGAGGCCGATCTGGCGCTGAAGCTGGGCGGCGACAAGCTGGTGCTGGAGCGCCTCCTGTGGACCCTGTGCGGCAAGGCGGCCGCGTGGGACAGCCAGATGCACGTCATCCGCCGAGAGAACGAACGGTAAGCATGGTCTCCAAGACGCTCGTCACCTGCGCGCTGCCCTACGCCAACGGCTCCATCCACCTGGGCCACATGGTGGAGCACATCCAGACCGACATCTTCGTGCGCTACCTGCGCAGCCGTGGCGACGACGTGGCGTTCCTCTGCGCCGACGACACCCACGGGACGGCGGTGGAGATCTCCGCGCAGAAGAAGGGCGTGACGCCGGAGCAGTTCATCGACGAGGTGTGGCGGGAGCACCGGCGCGACTTCCACGACTTCGGCATCAGCTACGACTTCTATTCGTCGACCAACTCGCCCGAGAACCGCCGCTACGCGGAGCTCATCTACAACCGGGCCCGGGACGCCGGCTTCATCGGCAGCAAGGACGTGGAGCAGGCCTTCGACGAGACGGCCGGCCGCTTCCTCGCCGACCGCTTCATCAAGGGCGAGTGCCCCAACTGTGGCGCGAAGGACCAGTACGGCGACGCGTGCGAGAAGTGCAGCGCCACCTACGGGCCGAAGGAGCTCAAGCAGCCGTACTCGGTGTTGAGCGGGCAGCCGCCGGTGTGGAAGACCTCGAAGCACCTTTTCTTCCGGCTCAGCCGCCACGAGGCGCTGCTGAAGGCGCAGCTTCAGAAGCTGGGCTTCATGCACCCCGGGCTCGCGGCGCAGCTGCAGCAGTTCTTCGACAAGGGCCTCGCAGACTGGGACATCTCTCGCGACGGGCCGTACTTCGGGTTCCCGATTCCCGGAGAGGACAACAAGTTCTTCTACGTCTGGCTCGACGCGCCGGTGGGCTACATCTCGAGCGTCGACGCGTGGAAGGAGCGGGAGGGCGCCGCGCTCGACTACTGGGCGGCCGACGCCGATGCGCGCGTCATCCACTGCATCGGGAAGGACATCGTCTACTTCCACTGTCTTTTCTGGCCCTCGGTGCTCACCGTGGCCGGCCTCAAGGTGCCAGAGCGGGTGCACATCCACGGGCACCTCACCGTCAACGGCGAGAAGATGTCGAAGGCGCGCGGCACCTTCATCAACGCGCGGCCCTACCTGGAGCTGCTCGACCCCAACTACCTGCGCTTCTACTTCGCCTCGCTGCTGGGCCCGGGGCCGGAGGATCTCGACTTCAGCCTCACCGAGTTCCGCCAGCGGGTGAACGCCGAGCTGGTGAACAACCTGGGCAACCTCGCCAACCGCACGCTCTCGCTGCTGGCGAGAGACAAGGCGTTGGCGCCGGCCGACGAGGCCGTGGGCGGGGCGTTGGTGCGCGAGGTGCTGGGCCGGGTGAAGGAGATCGGCGCGGCCTACGAGCGCTTCGACCACCGGGCGGCCATCAAGGCCATTCTCGAGGTCGGCTACGCCGCCAACCAGTTCCTCACCAGGACCGAGCCGTGGAAGGTGATGAAGACCGACCCGGCCGGCGCGAAGCAGGCATTGTCCGAGGCCGCGGAGGTGGTCTACCTGCTGACCGCGCTGCTGGACCCGGTGGTGCCCCAGCTGGCCAACAAGCTGGCGGCGCAGCTCAACCGACCGAAGCTCACCTTCCAGCAGCTCGAGGGCGCGACGTACCCGCTGCTCGACCGTTCGCAGCCCATCGGCGACCCCTCGCCGCTCATCGGCCGCATCGAGGAGGAGGTGGTGGCGAAGCTGGTGGCCTCCGCGCCGCCGGTGGAGGTGGCGAAGGCCGCGCCGAAGCAGAAGGTGGCGCCGGTGGCCGAGCCCGTCGCCGAGCTGGACTTCGCCGACTTCGCGAAGGTGTCCTTCGTGGCCGGGAAGGTGCTGGCGGCCGAGCGCGTGCCGAAGGCCGACAAGCTGCTCAAGCTGTCCATCGACCTGGGCGAGGCCGCGCCGCGCACCATCGTCTCGGGCATCGCCGAGGCCTACGCCCCGGAGCAGGTGACGGGGCGCAACGTGGTGGTGGTGGCCAACCTCAAGCCGCGCGCGCTCAAGGGCATCGAGTCGCAGGGGATGATCCTCACCGCGGGGAAGGGCGGACGGGAGCTGGTGCTGCTCGACCCGGGGCCGGTGTCTCCGGGCACGGCGGTGAAATGAGCGCGCCGCAGTCAGCCGCTCCGCGGGCGCAGGCGTTGCTCGCGTTGGAGCAGGAGAAGGCGCCGCAGAAGCGCGCGGAGGCCGCCGAGCAGCTGGCGGAGCTGGGCGAGGTCAGCGACGTCCCACGGCTGTTGGCCGACGCGCAGCTCGAGGTGCGCCGCGCCGGGCTGGCGCTGGCGGGCGTGCGGTTGCCGCCGGGCGAAGCGAAGGACCTGCTGGTGCGCTTCCTGTCGGACGCCGCCTTCGAGCTCCGGTTGGAGGCGACCGGACGGCTGGCGGATCTCGAGCTCCCCGAGGCCCGGGCGGCGCTGACGGGTGGGCTTCAGGCTCCGGAGTTCGCACTGCGCTTCGAGGCGGCGCGGGGCATCGCGGCGCTGAAGCACCCGGCGGGGATCGAGGTGCTGGTGGAGGCGCTCGACGAACGGGACTTCCGGTTTCGTGCGGCGGCGGCGCTGGCCTGGCTGGGCGACGCCGCGGCCATCGCGCCATTGCTGCGCGTCTTGCAGGGGTGGTTCGTGCCGGCCTTCGACCGCACCCAGGTGGCCGGAGCGCTGGCGGTGCTGGGCGCGCCGGAAGGGGAGGCCCACCTCTTCAAGCGCATCGGCAAGCCGCTGGCGCTGGACCGACCGATGGCGGTGGAGTTCCTGGGCGAGCTGCGCTCGGCGGCGGCGCGGGCGAAGCTGCTGGAGATCCTCGACGCGCCCGCAGACTTCGCGCGCGGGACGGCGGCCAGGGCCCTGGGCTTCCACGGCGGTGATGACGTGACGGCGCGGCTGCGGACGCTGCTGGGCTCGGACGCGGTGAGCGATGACTTCAAGCTGGACGTGGCCGAGGGCCTGCTCCGGTTGGGTGAGCGCAACGCGGTCGAGGCGCTCCAGCTGGAGGACCCCCGCGCCCGGCAGGAGCTCGCCACCCTCCTGGAGGACTACGCCACCCCATGAAGCTCATCGACGCCCACTGCCATCTGGAGCTCAAGGACTTCCCCGTCACCCACGAGGTCATCGCCCGCGCGCAGGAGGCGGGCGTGGTGCACGCGGTGGTGGTGGGGCAGCTGCTGCCCGGCGACTTCGGCAACGCGCTCGCCGCGGCGCGCGCCCACCCCGACCTCCTCACCCCCACCATGGGCGTGCATCCGCACGACGCCGCGGCGGCTACCGAGGCCGACTGGCTGGAGCTGGAGCGGCTGGCGGCGTTGCCGGAGGTGAAGGCGGTGGGCGAGACCGGGCTGGACTACTTCTATGATCACGCGCCGCGCGACGCGCAACGCGCGGCCTTCCACCGCCAGTGCGCGTTGGCGAAGCAGGTGGGCAAGCCCATCGTCATCCACGTGCGCGACGCCCACGATGACTGCGTGGAGGTGTTGACCCGTGAGGGCCTGTCTCGCGGGATGATCCACTGCTTCACCGGCGACACCGACGCGGCCCGGCGCTACCTCGACCTGGGCTTCCACCTGTCGATCTCCGGCGTCGTCACCTACAAGAAGAACGAGGCGCTGCAGGCGGCGGTGAAGTTCGCGCCGCTGGATCGCCTGATGGTGGAGACCGACTCGCCCTACCTCTCGCCGGTGCCCTACCGCGGCAAGTGGCCGAATGAGCCGATGCGCGTGGCGGAGACGGCGAAGAAGGTGGCGGAGCTGCACGGGCGCGACCCCGACGAGGTGGCGCTGCGCTGCGCCCGCAACACCGCCGCGCTGCTGTCGTTGCGCGTGGAGCTCTGAGGTTCCCGCTCAGCCGCTCAGTTCGCGGGTGATGACGTCGAAGTCGCGGTCGGCGTTGGGCATGTCGCTGAGCAGCGCCTCGGGGTCGAAGGTGAAGTCGGCCTGGGGCGCGGTCAGCAGCGGGGTGATGGCGGCCTCGCCCTTCTTGTCGGTCCAGGTGGCGTACACCACGCGGCCCCGCTCGAACTGGAGGTAGCCCTCCTGCGCGCCGGCGCGCACCACCAGCCGCCCGGACTTCATGGAGGCGCCGAGGATCTTCGCCAGCTCCAGCGCCGCCAGCTCATCGAAGCTGCCCCGCACCACATGGCCCAGCCCGCCGTGGTCGATGCGATCGAGGTAGGCGTCGCGGATGGTGGTCGCCGCCTCGTCGGGC
>CALNBU010000322.1 GCA_937875615.1 uncultured Archangium sp. | reverse complement strand
GTTGCTGCGTGGCAAGGGGGTGGAGGTCGACGTGCTCGCCTTCCGCGCCGCCGACGTGCCGCTCTACGACCCCGACACCACCGACGCCCACTACCCGCCGCACGTCGCCGCCATCAAGGAGCGCGTGCGCGCCGCCGACGGCCTGCTGCTGGTCTCGCCCGAGTACAACAACGGCATCCCCGGCGCGTTCAAGAACTTCATCGACCTCTTGTCGCGACCGCCGAAGGAGCAGCCCTTCCGCGGCAAGGTGGTGGCGCACCTCGGCGCGACGCCGGGCGGCTTCGGCACGCTGTATTCCCAGGCACAGGTGCGCCAGGTGATGAACTCGCTCGGCGCGTGGAGCATGCCGGGGCACTTCGTCGTCTCCCAGGCGGCCTCCGCCTTCGACGAGGCCGGCCAACTGAAGGACGCGGCGCGGACGCTCGAGCTCGACCGCTTCCTCGACCGGCTGGTGGAGGCGCTGCGCTGACGTGCCGCACGCACTGGGCATCGACCTCGGCGGGAGCACCGCGCGGGCCGCGGTGGTGGAGCGCGTCAACGGCCGGGTGCTGGCCAGCGCCCGGGTGAAGCTGACCTCCCGCGAGGTGCGCGACGTGGTGGGCGAGCTGGTGCAGTTGGCCTCGCAGCTGCCACCCACCACGGGCGCGGTGGGCGTCGCCGTGGCCGGCATGCTGCACGGCGGCGTGGTGAAGAACGCGCCCAACCTCGGCTGGCGCGACGTGGACCTCGGCGCGACGCTGTCCTCGGCGTTGTCCCGGGAGGTGCTGCTGCTGAATGACCTCTCGGCCGCGGCCTGGGGCGAGTTCCGCGCGGGCGCCTCCCGCGGCGCGAGCGACAGCCTCACCGTCTTCGTGGGCACGGGCGTGGGCAGCGCGGTCATCTCCGGCGGCGCGCTGCTGCGCGGCGCCACGGGCGTGGCCGGAGAGTTCGGGCACCTGAAGGTGGTGCCCGACGGTGGCCGGCGCTGTGGGTGTGGTCAGGAGGGCTGCCTCGAGGCCTACGCCGGCGGCGCGAAGTTGGCGGAGTGGATGACCGAAGAGGGGCTGCCCGGCCGCGCCGCCGACCTCGAGGTGCTCGCGCTCTCGGGCGACGTCACCGCGCGGCGCCTGTACGACTTCATCGCCTCGCAGCTGTCCCTGGCCGTCGCCAACCAGGTGTCCATGCTCAACCCGGCGGTGCTGGTGTTGGGCGGCGGCGTGCTCTCGCGCAGCCCCGGGTTGGTGACGCACATCGAAGCGGGCATCGCCCGGTGGAGCACCGTCGCCGCTCGCGGCGTCCGCGTCGCGCGCGCGCAGCTGGGTGATGACTCAGGCCTCGTCGGCGCCGCGCTGCTGGGTTGAGGCGTCGCGGGCCACGCGCTCAGGCCCCGATGCCCGCGAGCGCGACGGCCATGCCCGCCAGCCGGACCCGGCCGGGCCGCTCGGAGAGGGCGAGGGCGGCGAACAGGGCGGTGAAGACGGCCTGGACCTGGAGGACCAGGGAGGAGAGCCCGGCGGGCATCCCCTGGTCCATGCCGATGAACAGCAGCCCGAACTTCCCCACCCCCAGGACCAGCCCGACGCCCACGACCCACTTCCAGGCCACCGACGGCCGGCCCAGGAGGAAGATCGCGGGCACGGCGGCGACGAGGAAGCGCAGCGCGGAGAAGAGGAGCGGCGGGAAGTGGTCGAGCCCCAGCTCGATCACGACGAAGTTCACGCCCCAGAGTGCCGCGACGAGCACGGCCAGGGCGATATGGCGTGGACGCATGGGGCGAGCATTCAGCAGGATGACCGTGTAGCACCAGCACCGATTCCTTCATGATGGAATTCAGCGCTGCTGAAGAATGCCCCCGGAAGACGCCCCGAAGGATGAGGTCACCGTGCTCGATCTGGCCCGGCTGCGCGCCCTGCACGCGGTCTCCGTCCACGGCTCCGTCGCGGGTGCGGCGGCCGCCCTCGGCTACGCCCCGTCCGCGATCCCCCAGCAGA
>CALNBU010000321.1 GCA_937875615.1 uncultured Archangium sp. | reverse complement strand
AGCGGCGGCGTCCTGGTGAGCGGCTTCTTCGTCGCCAACACCGGAGGGACCGGCAGCACGGGCGTGGCCGGCAACGGCGGCGGCGGCGGTGGCGGCGGCGGTGGCCAGGGCTGCTTCTTCTGCGACGACGGCCCCGGCAACGGCGGCGGTGGCGGTGGCGCCGGCGGCTGTGGTGGCAACGGCGCCATGAGCGGCGCCGGCGGCGGCTCCTCCTTCGGCCTCTTCTTCGTCAACACCACCGGCGCGACGGTGCGCAACTCCAGCATCACCTCCGGCAATGCGGGGGCCGGCGGAGCTGGCGGCGCCGGCAGCACGGGTGGCACGGGCGGCACGGGCGCCATCGGAGGCCAGGTCTGCACCGGTGAGGTCGGCGCCGGAGGACGAGGCGGCAACGGAGGCAACGGCGGGCGCGGTGGCCATGGCGGTGGAGGCGCCGGCGGCTGGAGCTACGCCATCTACCGCTCCAACTCGACCCTCACCAACTCTGGAAACGCCCTCAACTTCGGGACCGCCGGCCTGGGCGGTGGCCGCCCCAGCGGCTTCGTGGACGGCTACATCGGCACCAACGGTCAGGCCGGAGGGCTCTTCTGAATCTGCGCATGGCGGCGGTGGTGCCGGGCGGCCTGACGACCTGCACCCCGCAGCGACCAGCCGCAGGTCAACGGAGTCCCCGAGGAGAGCGTCGAGGTCCGCTGGGGCGACGACTCCACCGACGCGCTGATGTTGCTGCTGCCCCTCTGCGGCGCCTCAACGGCAGCCGGAGACCTGCGTGCGGCGCAGCGACTCCTTCGCCTCCTCGAGCTGTCGCCTCAGGTTGGCCTCGGCCGCGTCGCCTTCTTCCTCGGGCGCCCGGCCTCCCACGCCGGCGACGCAGCGGGCGTAGGCCCCCTGCCCCTGCGCGTTGAGCGCCTGCTGACAGCGCGACGCTTCTTCATCTCGTCGCTGCTGCCGCTGCTTCACCAGGTCCGCCAGCTGCTTCTCCAGCGCCGCCACCTGCTTCTTTCCCTCTTCGCAGCGGTTGACGGTGGCGGGAGCGACGCGCGGGGCGACGTCCGGCTTCGCGGCGGGCACCACGGTGAGCTCCGTGCCCTCCACGGTGCGCACCTTCGCACCCGCAGGAATCGACGAGGCGTCGTTGGTGTAGTGGGTGCCGCCCTTGCCGTCGACCCACTCGTAGACCGCGCTTTGACTCAGCACCACGGCGAGCAGCAGGTACATGACGCCTCCTTGAGCTGCAGCGAGCCTACCGGCCTCAGCGCGCCACGCACGCCGGCTCGCCCAGCGAAATGGGCTGGCCCGACACCGCCGCCGCCCAGGCCTTCACTTCACAGTCCAGCGAGGACTCGCCCAGCTTCAAGACCGCGCGCACCCGCTCCGGGTCGAGCGCCACCAGCTCGCCGGCTTCGTCAGGCTGCGTCGCGCGCCAGCCGCAGCCGTTGCAGCAGGGCGTCTCGCAGTACTTCCGGGTGCAGAAGGTGGTCTCGATGGTGAGCGGCGCGGTCCGCACCCCGGCCTCACAGACCGGGAGCGCCGCCAGCGCGGCCTTCACGCCATCGCCCGCCAGCGCGTCGCGAGACGCAGCCACCACGGACACCGGCGCATCCTCTTTCGGTTGGGGTGCGGCGCAGCCTGCGGACAACACCCCGAGCAACCACCACGTCTTCATCGCGTTCATCCTCTCCACGGAGGCCGTCGACGGCCAGCCGCCACAGACCTTCACCCTTCCCAGGTCAACCCCTCGCAGACAGCCCGGGCCGCCTCGACCTCATCGGCCTTGGCCGCCGCGGTGGTGCTGCACCAGATGGTGCGCGGGCCAGCGCGCTTCACGCCCAGGAAGGCCTCGCGCACCCCGGCGTCACCGTCGAGGCCCACCGTGTAACGAACTCCCACGAAGGCGCGCGTCGAGGCCCGCGCCTGCAGCGCCGCCCCCTGCGCCTGCACCGCCGCCACCAGCGCGTCGGCCGCGGGCAGCGCGCCCTCCTTCTTCTCCAGCTTGAGCACCGCCCGCCCCGGAGGTCCGGCGGTCAAATCTCCGCCCACCGCGGTGGCGCGCCAGCCGTCGGGGAGCGGCACGCGCAGCCCGGCTGGCGCCTCGGCCGCCGGCGCCGGTTTGTCGGCGCAGCCCGCGAGCAGCAGGAGCACCAGCCGCTTCACTTGGCGCCGGGCGCAGGCGGAGCCGCCTTGCCACCCGACAGCCCCTCCATCTTCATGGTGCCGTCGAACACCACCTCGCGGTCCATGGTGATGGAGGGCGCCTCGATGGTGCCCTTCACCTTCGCGCCCTTGTGCAGCTCCACGATGGAGGTGGCGCGGATGGTCCCGTCGACCGTGCCGCTGATGATGACCGTCCCCGCATTCACCTCCGCGCTGACGCGCGCCGAGGGGCCCACCACCAGGACGTCGTCGGTCTGAATCTGACCCGAGTACCGCCCATCGATGCGCACCTGCCCCTTGAACGACAGCTTGCCTTCGAACTCGCTGCCTTTACCCAGCAGCGTGTCGATGTCAGCTCCACCCGGTTTTGCAGACACTGCGTCCTCCCTTGAAGTGTTTCCCTTGTCGAACAAAGCCATCGTCTACGACTCTCTCTCTTCTCGTGTTTCAGCGCCCCATGAGCGCCACCAGGCGATCCAGGTCTTCGTAGCTCAAGAAGTCGATTTCCAACCGCCCTTTGCCACCCTTCTCGCGCAGCCGCACCCGGGTGCCGAGCTTCCGCTGGAGGTCCTCCACCAGCCGCTTCGCCCCCGGAGACAGGCGCGCGGCGGCCGCCGCCTTGCCCGGCTTGCCGCCCACGCCGGCCGCCTGGCGCAGGTCCTTCACCCGCCCCTCGGTCTCGCGCACGGTCAACTTGTCGCCGACAACATCGCGCGCCAGCAGCACCATCTCCTTGGGCGTCGAGAGGCCCAGCAGCGCGCGCGCGTGGCCCATGTCGAGGTCCCCTTCGACCAGGAGCTGCTTCACCTCGTTGGGGAGCTGGAGCAGGCGCAGCGCGTTGGCCACGGTGCTGCGGTCCTTGCCCACGCGGTCCGCCACCTGCTCGTGGGTCATCTTCTTGAGCGTGATGAGCTCCTGGTACCCGCGCGCCTCCTCCAGCGGGTTCAGGTCGTCGCGCTGGAGGTTCTCCACCAGCGCCTTCTCCAGCGCGTCGGCGTCGGAGGCCTCGGTGATGACCACCGGCAGCTCCGTCAGCCCCACGCGCTGCGCGGCGCGGAAGCGGCGCTCCCCGGCGATGATGCGGTACCCGCGCCCGTCCTTGCGCACCAGCAGCGGCTGCAGCACCCCGTGCTGCTTGATGGAGGCCGCCAGCTCCTCCAGCTTCACCTCATCGAAGTGGCGGCGGGGGTTGGCGCGGTCCGCGTGCAGCTCGGTCACCGGGAGCCGGGTCCCGCCGGCGGCCGGCGCGCTCTTCGCCGCCACCGGCGCGCGGGCGTCTGACAGCAGGGCGCTCAAGCCTCGACCCAGGCTCTTGCGCGTCGGGAGTGGTCTGTTGACGCTGGGCATGCTCTTCGAACCCCTTCTCGTGAAACGTGTCGACCGACAACGCCTTTCTCAGCGGGCCGCGGCGCGCTTCTTCGCCCGGGCCTTCTCGCGTCGGAGCAGCTCGCGGGCCAGCGCCAGGTACGCCTCGCAGCCCTTCGAGCGGATGTCGTACAGCAGCACCGGCTTCCCGAAGCTGGGGCTCTCGGCCAGGCGCACGTTCCGCGGCACCACCGTGGAGTAGACGAGCTGCGGAAAGACGCGGCGCACCTCTTCGGTCACCTGGTGGCTGATGTTGGCGCGCGGGTCGAACATGGTGAAGACGATGCCCTCCACCCCCAGCTTCGGGTTGAGGCGCTGCTGCACCAGCTCCACCGTGGACATCAGCTGCGCCAGCCCCTCCATCGCGTAGTACTCGGTCTGGAGCGGAATCAGCACCGACTCCGCCGCCGCCAGCGCGTTGAGCGTCAGCAGGCCCAACGACGGCGGGCAGTCGATGAGGATGTAGTCGTACTTGCGCTTCATCGGCTCCAGCGCCCACTTGAGCCGCAGCTCCCGGTCTTCCAGCCCCACCAGCTCGACCTCGGCGCCGGTCAGGTCGGCGGTGGCCGGCACCACCTCGAGGTAGCGCAGCTCGGTGGGCTGGAGCAGCTCCGCCACCGGCACCCCGTTGATGAGCGCGTCGTAGACGCTGCCCGTCAGCTGGCTCTTGTCGACCCCCAACCCGGAGCCGGCGTTGCCCTGCGGATCGAGGTCGACCAGCAGGGTCTTCCGCTCCGCCGCCGCCAGAGATGCCGCGAGGTTGATGGCGGTGGTGGTCTTCCCCACCCCTCCCTTCTGGTTCGAGATGCAGATGATTCGGCCCATGGCGGCTTCATACACGCCGGGCCCCACAAGTGGAGAACTCCCGCGGACTTGCGGGCCTCTTCGACCTCTCTGCCGGCGCGCCGGCCGCTTCCTCTGCTTTTTTCGGGGCACCTCGTGTTCCACGTGGAACCTCGCTTTTTGCCAGCCTGGCAACGCTTGCAGAAGGCC
>CALNBU010000320.1 GCA_937875615.1 uncultured Archangium sp. | reverse complement strand
GTTCCCCTCGTGGATCGACAGCCCGGCGGCGCTGGCGGGGTGCCTGCTCTACACCGGGCTGGGCGTGGTGCGCGCGCTCAAGGCAGATCCCTCGGTGCGCCTCGACGTGGTGCCGGTCGACGTGGTGGCCGACGAGGTGGTGCGGGCGGCCTTCGGCCCCATGCCTGCTCCGGGGCAGCCGGTGCCCATCGTCCACGCCACCATGGGCGTGCAGCGCGCGCTGCGCCTCGACGCCACCGCGGCGGCGACCGTCGAGTGGTTCCGCCACCGCCCCGGCGTGGTGCGCCGCCCCGACATGTTCGTGGGCCGCAGCGACCACGGCTTCGAGGCCATCGACCTGGTCCGGCGCGCGCTGCCGGGGAAGGCGCAGCGGCTGGCGCTCAGGTTGCTCGGGCAGGACACGGCGCATCGCCGGCACCTGCGCGCAGACCAGAAGGTGCAGTACCTGAACCAGGGCTTCTCGTACTTCATGCACCACACCTTCGACTTCGTGCAGCGCGCGCCGCGCGAGCTGCCGGGCTTCGACCCCGTCGACTACGTGCGCGTGGTGAACGAGGGCCTCTACCGTCACCTCCTCTCGCGCGACGAGACGCAGCTGTCGTTCGCGGGGCCGAAGCACGACGACGGGCGCGGCGACGCGGCGTGGGTGGCGGAGCGCGCGGTGGGTAACCGCACCCTGAAGCTGTTCGGCTACGGGCTGAGGAAGACCTTCCGGCGCTGCACCAGCGACGTCACCTTCGACCGGCCCTCGTTCGAGCGCGCGCTGGCGCAGGTGCCCGCCGACGCGCTGGTGGTGCTGGCGCCGACGCACCGCAGCTACTTCGACTTCCTGCTGATGAGCTACCTCTGCTTCCAGCAGCCGGAGCTGGGCATCCCCATGCCGCACATCGCCGCGGCGGAGGAGTTCGGTCGCATCCCGGTGGTGGGCAGGGTCCTCCGGGACTCCCAGGCCTTCTTCATCAAGCGCGGCGTGGGCCGCGAGGTGCCCGAGCTGAGCGGGGCGCTGCGCCGCCTGGCCGAGCAGCGGGCCTCGTTGATGTTCTTTGTCGAGGGGCAGCGGAGCCGCGCGCGGTTGATGCTCCCGCCCCGGCGCGGGCTCCTGCGCGCGCTGCAGAACACCGGGCGTCGCTTCGTGGTGCTCCCCGTGGCCATCTCCTACGACCGCCTCCCGGAGGAGGCGTCGTTGGTGCGAGAGCTCGCGGGCGGGGGCCGCCCGGAGATGTCGCTGGTGGGGGTGTTGTCGTGGCTGGGGCGCCTGGCGCGCGGCCAGGTGCAGCTCGGGCGCATCCATGTGGCGTGCGGCGCGCCGCAGGCGCTGGAGTCGCAGACCGACGTGCGCGCGTTGAGCCTCGCGCTGATGTCGGAGCTGCAGCGGCACACGCACGTCAGCACCTTTCACCTGCGGGCCTTCGTCGCCGAGCGCGCGCTGTCCGGCGTCGACGTGGACTGGCTGCGCGAAGCCATCACCCGGCGGGGTGGGCGCGTCCTCGACAGCGCGTTGGTGGTGCCGACGCCGCTGCCGCCAGCGCTGGCCCACTCGCTGCGAAACCAGTGGCAGCACTGGTTCGCCGGCGACGTGCTGGCGCGCCAGCCGGGCAATCCGGCGCTGGAGGACCACCTCTCGCGCTACCGCTGGTGCGCGACGCCGTTGGCGGAGCTGGATGACGCGCGCGTCGACGCGGTGGTGCGCGCGCTCTTCGAGCCGGTGACCCGCGACTACCAGTCGGCGGCCAGCGTACGCGCGCCGGAGGAGCTCACGTCCGCCAACGTGGGCCACCGCCCGCACCTCGAGGGCGCGGTGCAGGCGCTGGTCTCGCGCGACATCGTGAGGCCCACGGCGGGGAGCTTCGAGTGGGGCGCCAACGCGGCGGCGCTCGCGGAGTTCCGTTCGGCGTGCGCGTGGAGGGCGTCGGCATGAGCACCCTGGTGACGGGCGCGAGCGGCTTCCTCGGTCGCGCGCTGCTCGACTGTCTCGGCGACGCGGCGGTGGCGTTGGTGCGCGCTCCGCTGTCTCGCGAGGTGAAGCAGCTCCAGGGGACGCCGGTGGACTCCGCCGCCTGGCTTCCGGAGGCGGCCGGTGTCTCGACCATCATCCACGCCGCCGGCATGGTGCACCACAGCCGCCAGGGCGCCGAGGCGATGGTGCGCTTCAACGTCGAGAGCGCGCTGGCCATGGTGCGCGCGGCGAAGGCGCTGGACGCGCGGCTGGTGCTGGTGTCGACCTCTGGCACCGTGGGGTGCTTCACGCACGCCACCGTCGAGGCCGACGAACATTCGCGCTTCGCCGAGCCGCTGGTGGGGCGCTGGCCGTATTACCTGTCGAAGATTCGCGCCGAGCAGCAGGCGCGGCGGTTGGCGACGCAGCTGGGGGTGACGCTGACCGTGGTGCGCCCGCCCATTCTCCTCGGGCCCGGCGACACGCTGGGGCGCTCCACCTCCAACGTGAGCCGGGTGCTGGAGGGGCGGTTGCCGTTCATCCCCTCGGGCGGCATCGGCTTCACCGACGTGCGCGACGTGGCCTCGGCGTTGGCGAGGCTGGTGACGAAGGACACCTGGCGCCACGTCTACCACCTGCCGGGCACCTCGCTGCCGCTGCGCGCCTTCTTCGAGCGCGTAGGAGAGGTGGCGGGCATCGAGGTGCGACGGCCGGCGGTGGCGCCGCTGGTGGTCGGCGGGCTGGCGCGGCTGGGTTCGCGGGTCCCGCTGCGCGGGCTGCCGGACCCGGTGGTACTGGAGATGTCGACGCACCACTGGGGCCTCAAGACGCTCTGGAGCCACGAGGAGCTCGACTACCGGCCCAGGAGCGACCGCCAGACGCTCAGCGACACCGTCGCGTGGTGGCGGGCCACGCGCCAGGGGCAGGCCGCGTAGCGAACATTCTTTTGGTCACATCGGCGTGCGCCTTTGTTACGCCGCGCGCCGTGTCACTGCGAGACGTCCTGGGTCAGCCGCGCGCCGTCGACGCCCTCCGCTCCGCGCTGGAGAAGCGGCAGGTGCATCACGCCTGGCTCTTCATGGGGCCCGAGGGCGTAGGCAAGGAGCTGGCTGGCGTGGCGTTGGCCCAGGCGCTGGTGTGCCCCGAACAACCCTTCGAAGGCTGCGGCGTGTGCGCGGCGTGCGCGCGCGTCGGCAAGCGGAGTCACCCCGACGTCACCTGGGTGATGCCCGAAGCGGAGCAGGTCGAGCGCGGCCTGGCGGGGCGCAGCGACTTCACCAACACGCCGTCGCGCGACATCCGCATCGAGCAGATCCGCAAGCTGCAGGAGCGCCTCGCGTTTCGCGCGCTGGAGGCGCCGCACAAGGTGGCGCTGTTGGTGTCGGCCCACGCGATGAACGCCAACGCACAGAACGCGCTGCTCAAGACGCTGGAGGAGCCTCCCCGCGACACGGTGCTGGTCCTCATCTCTTCGGCGCCCGACAAGCTGCTGCCGACCATCCGCAGCCGCTGCACCAGGGCCCACTTCGGCCCGCTGCCCGAGGCGCTCATCGCCAGCGAGCTGAAGGCGCGCGCGAAGAAGGACCTCGATGACGCGCTGGCCGCGCAGGTGGCCGCCATGTCGTCGGGCAGCCTGGCCCGCGCGCTGTCGTTCAACCCCGCGGCCCTCGCGCGCCGCCGGGAGCAGATCGAGGCCTTCGAGCAGCTGCGCGCCGACGACGCCAGCGGTTGGCTGGCGCTGGCCGAGGCCTGGGCCGGAGACCGGGAGACGGCGGAGGCAGCGCTGGAGGTGCTCCGGGTGTGGTTCCACGACGTGGCGGTGAGCCAGGTCGGCGGCGACCGTCTGGTGAACGCAGACCTGCGCGAGCTCGCGCTGGAGGCCGGCGCGCGGGTGTCTCCGGCACGGCTGCAGCGGCGCGCGGGGTTGGTAGACGAGGCGAAGAACGCCATCACCGCGCGCAACGGACAGGTCCGGCTCCAGCTCGAGCGGATGTTCGTCGAGATGTTCGCGGCGTGAAGCTCCCTCCGCTGTGGAAGTTCGGCGTGCTGGCGGCGCTGTACTTCGTGCAGGGGTTGCCCTTCGGGTTCCAGTCGAGCGCGCTCCCGCTGTACCTCGAGGAGCTGCAGCTCTCCTACACCGACATCGGCCTCGCCCGCGCGCTCGCCGCCCCCTGGCTCTTCAAGTTCCTCTGGGCGCCGTGGGTGGATCGCTTCGGCCCCCGGACTCGTTGGATTTTCTCCGCCCAGCTGCTGCTCTCGGCGGCTTGCGCTGCGGCCGCGTTCTTCCCGCTGAGCGCCGCCACGCTGGCCCCCTTCCTGGCGTGCGTGCTGTTGATGAACCTCTTCGCGGCGACGCAGGACATCGCCGTCGATGGGCTGGCGGTCGATCTGCTCTCCGCGAAGGAGCTGGGCGCGGGCAACACCGCGCAGGTGGTGGGCTACAAGCTGGGCGCGCTCACCGGCGGCTCGCTGCTGGTCGCACTGGCGGCGTTCGCCGGGTGGCCCTCGACGTTCCTGGCGATGGCGGCGCTGTGCCTGCTGGCCAACTGGGGGATGGGTGGGCTGCGACGGCGGGC
>CALNBU010000319.1 GCA_937875615.1 uncultured Archangium sp. | reverse complement strand
CAGGGAGCAACTTGGAGAGCGTCTGGATCCCGAAGCCGAAGTCGACGAAGGGGGTGAGCTTGCCCTTCTTCAGGAGATGCCCGGCGCGCAGCCCGGCGCGGTTGCCGCCGACCAACTCCAGGCCCTCGTAGCCCTGGGGAATCGCCACCGGCGTCAGCTTCTTGGTCAGCACGTCCCAGGTCGCCGCCCACGGCTGGCCCTTCGTGTCGTAGGCCTGCACCACGGCGAGGCCGTCGTTCGAGACGCTCACCACCTGGCTGCTCGCCGCGCCCTGCGGGTGCAGCGAGCGGAGCGCGCCGCCCTCCCACAGCGCGGCGGTCATCACCCCGTTGTGGTTGAGGACCCACCCGCCGATGACGCCGTTGTTGGCCACCACCGTCGCCTCGCCGATGTTCGTCGGTGAAGGGAGCGAGGAGAGCTGCCCGCCGCTCCAGCTGACGGGCTCGTGCTTCTGACTCGAGGGGTCGATGGCGGTGCCGACCGCCAGCCCGAGGTCATTCATGTCGACCAGGCGGGTGCGGTGGAGCGTGGCGCTGACCTGGTTCTTGGAGTCGATGACCGTCCCGACGAGCTCTCCGTCGAGGGTGGACCAGCCCACGGCGCCGGCGGCCGAGGGGGCGGCCATGAAGCCGACGCCTTGCGGCCCGCGTGAGAAGAAGCCTCCGGCGCGGCCGAGGCGGAGGGGACCCTGGAGATTGCAGGCGAGACACACGCCCAGCAGGTCATTCTTGACGGGAATGAAGAGCTTCGGCACCGAGCAGCCGGTGACCAGGGTCGGGTTGGTCACCGTCAAGATGGTGGTGGCCACCGCGCCGCTGACCGGCTCCCTGGCGGTGAAGGAGACGCTCCCCTCGAAGCCCGCCGGGACCGTGGTGGTGAAGCGGGCGGTCCGCGCCAACGGCGGGAGGACCAGGGCGGGCGTGGAGGGCGTCACGGCCGCGCTGGTGCTGGTCAGCTCGAAGTCGAGGCCGGAGAAGGGGGCGGGCGCGCGCACCTCGAGCATTCCCGGGATGGTGAGCGGGGCCGACGGCGACGGGCAGACATGGGTTCGATCGAGCTGCAGCCGCTGCACCACGACGGGGGGCGGCGGTGGGTGCTTGCCGACCAGCGCGTCGATGACGATGTTGTTGACCTGCACGTCGACGCCGATGCCGAGCCCATCGCAGGAGGAGCTCACCTCGAAGGTCAGGTGGTTCTCCGCCGCTGCGTCCGCCGCACCGCCGTTGGCCGCGAAGTCGGGAGCGCACGTACCGGCGATGGGGAGCGCGGCGCCCGTCAGCGCCACGGTCAGCGTGCCGCGGGCGCGCTTGACGAAGCGCTCCGACCCTTCGATCAGCACGCAGCGGTTGATCTCGTGGTCAGTGGTGAGCCGCAGGTGCGTGTCGTCGACGCGGCTCCCGGTGAAGGGCAGCGTGACGGGCAACCCCAGGGTGGTCATGGGGAGTTCGAAGGACAGGCTCCCCGCCGCCTTGGTCACGCACACCGGCGTGGAGGACATCACCGACTGGTTGCGGTTGATGAACGTGATGTGCACGTCCGCGGATGAGGCGATCAGCTCGACGGCTTCTCCGCGCTCGAAGTCGTCGAGCGGCGTGGCTCGACCCAACCCCGCGGCACACAACGCCGCGAGGAGCGATTGCTTCCAGAATCCCATGTGCTGCTCCTTGAAGAGAGGCGCAGAGATGCGCCGCGAAGGGGTACTCGCGGTGCGCGCGCTCTCTTTTCAGGAATCAGCGGGGCTCGACGCGAAGCGGAGAGGCCAGCCGTCCGGGCGAGCCGCGCACCGGAACGACGGCGAGATCCAGCACCGGCGTCAGCCGGCCGGCGCTCAACAGGCGCGCGTAGCGGGTCAGCTGCTTGGGGTCGAGGCCCTCGATGGCCAGCCGCCCCACCTCTCCGGGGCGCCACGCCAGGCGACCGTCTCCGACGGGCAGCCAGGCGACGGGCAGCCTGTTCTCGTCGAGGAGCACCACCCAGGGGTTGGTGAAGCGCGTGGCCAGCGGGTACGAGTCGTTGAGCTCGAAGAGCAGCGTCATCGAGAGCTCATCGACCTGCAGCGAACAGTCGGGGCAGCCGGTGCCCGCCGGCTGAGGGCCGAGGCCGGCGAGGTGTACGTCCGGGTACATGGCGATGGGCGCGGCGGGGCTGGGGCTCTGGGCTCCGGCGACGTCCCATGAGGCGCGACAGCTCGGCGCGGCGACGTTGATCGCCGCGTAGTGGCCGGGCTGCCACCCGGGCTCCTGCGAGAAGTTGGGGCAGGCGGGGGCGGCCTCGCCCCCGAAGCAGGCCTGCATCGGGGCCCAACACAGCGCGGCCGTGGCCTCGCCCACCTGGCCTGCGGCGTGTCCGGGGTGTTGCAGGCAGGCGCGGAGCGCGGCGCAGCCGGGGCTGGGCGCGGAGATGGCGTGGACGGCGCGCTTGATGGAGATGCGTCGCGCGTGCTTGTTGACCGGCGCGCAGAGCGGCTGTCCGGTGAGGTACAGCAGGCGCGAGAGGTGGTCGGCGCTGCTCGGCGGGCTGCTGCTCCAGGGGTGCCCCAGCAGGAGGAACGCCGCGGCGGAGGTGAGCGCGGCCGAGGCGGAGGTGCCGGTCACCGCGGCGGGGAGCTCGAAGCCGCGTTGGCCGCCCAGATCCCCTGGCCCGCAGGCCACCGCGCCGGAGGTGGGGGTGGTGGCGCCGGTGGCGTAGACGCGCTCGCCCGGCGCGTAGAGCATCAGCCCGTTCGCGCCCCTGGTCAGCACGGAGATGCGATCGTCCCAGGTGCTGGCGCCCATCGGCTGCACCGCCAGGTGCACGGGGCCGCCTTCGCTGCAGGACGGCGACTGGCCGAGGGTGGCGGGGAAGAAGGTGCTGTGTCCGGGCGCCGGTCCACAGGGCGTCGCGGGAATGGGGAGGGTCCAGGGGAGGACGGTGCTGCTGGTGCTGCGCTCCAGCGCCGAGTTCCCGCCGGCAGCAGAGATGAACACCGGCGTCCCGGTGGCGCCGAGCCGGGTGGCGACGTGGAAGACGTAGCGCAGCGCCTCGCCGGTGCCGTCCTCCCAGGTGGTGCAGGTGCCGCTCTGGAGCCTGGCCGGGCGCAGGAAGTCGGGGGGCATGCCGACGCTCACGTTCACCACCAGCGGGTGCTTCAGCTGGCCGTCGTAGAGCGCGTCGTCGACGGCGCGGGCCAGCGCCGAGAGGCTGCCCATGCCCCGCTCGTCGAGCGCCCGGTAGGAGCGGATGCGCGCCTCCGGCGCCGCCGCGTGGATCAACGCCGCCATCTGGGTGCCGTGCGGGTGGTAGTCGGCGGCCTTCGGCTCGAAGTCGGGCAGCGACCGCTCCGAGACCACGCCGAGCGCCTCGCGGTAGAGGGGTGGAACGCCGGTGTCGACCAGCGCCACCGTCACCGGCGTGCCGTTCACGGTGCTGCCGGCGCCGATGCGCTCGTTGGCCCAGGTGGTGGCGTCGAAGGTCGCCCAGGCCTCGGCGTCCTGGGCGGTCACGTCGCAGCTGCGGGAGACCAGCACGCGGGGCTGGAAGGCAGGCGCCGTGGGACCCGAGGGGAGTTGAACGGCCTGCGCCACGGAGGCCGCCTTGCGGACGGCCGTGATGATCTGGCACGAGGCCGAGGGGAGAGGCGTCTCATCGCTCCAGTTGGTCCAGTCGTTGGGCCGGGACTGGAAGGTGAGCAGCAGGGCGCGGCGGTGGCCGTCTTCCCGCTCGATGACGCCGCCGGCGGCGCCGCGGTCCTTCAACACCTGCGTCAGCGCCACCCGGCGCTGCGGTGAGGTGGGGGTGGAGGGGAACCAGTCCGGTTCGATGCTCAGCGTGTTCGCGAAGGTGGCCTCGAAGGTGCTCTCCAGCGCCTTCGCCCACAGCGGAACCTCGATGCTGAAGCGGGCGCTCTCGCACGGGCGGACGTCGATGCCGATACTGTTGCCGGCGTAGGGCGGGGTGGTCTGGCCGGCAGCCAGGGCGCTGGAGAGCGCGAAGGACAGCGCGAGGCATGGAGAGAGGCGGTGCATGGAAGGCGCTCCTGGAGGTCGGATGAGAGTGGCGCGAGCAGGTACTGCCGAGCGCCCTTCTTTCTTTTTTTACGGCGGTTTCAAAAGAGATTCGCCGTCCGGCCAGTAGAAGCGGCGGGCCATGCACGACGACCAACTCGATGCGCTGCTGCGCGCGGCTTCGGCCTCAACCGACAGCGGGGAAGACATGGGTGATGGCGAGCGCGTGGATGACGGGGTGTTGCTGGCGTTCATCGCCGGTCGACTCGGGCCGGACGAGGTGGCGGCGGTGGAGCGTCGGCTGGCCAGAGATCCAGAGGCGCGCGCGCTGCTCCAGGAGCTCCGCGCCCCGGTGGACTCCGCGGCCGTCGAGGCGCTGACGGGGGCGCTGGTCCCTCCGGCGCAGGTGGTGGCGCTCCGTCCCCGGCGGCGGGTGTGGGTGGGGGCGGCCGCGGCCGCGCTCGCCGCGGGGGTGTTGGCGCTGGTGTGGCCAGGCGGCGGCCGCGGCGTGGGCGCCT
>CALNBU010000318.1 GCA_937875615.1 uncultured Archangium sp. | reverse complement strand
CGGCGCGGCCTCCGGTGGAGAGCGCGCCGGCCGAGGAGGAGGCGCCGGCGGAGCTGGCGCAGGCCATCCTCCGCGCCATGAAGCCCCTGGAGGAGCGCCGCCTCCGCGAGGCCCAGGCCGAGGCCCGCCCCGCGCTGCCCCTGCCCGACGCGGAGAAGGTGGTGGAGGCCTCCGAGCCCGCGGTGGCCTCGCTGGCCGAGCGCCTGCGCGACGTGCGCGTGGGCGCGCGGGCCACTCCCCAGGTCGACGCGGAGACGCGCAGTCGCCTCAAGGCGCTCACCCGGGAGCAGGCGCACTCCGAGCTCTCGCTCGCGCAGCAGCTGGGGCTCAAGGTGCGCCGCGTGGTCATCGACGCGGGCCACGGCGGGCACGACACGGGCGCCATCGGCAAGGGTGGGACGCGCGAGAAGGACGTGGCGCTGAAGATCTCCAAGAAGCTCGCGCGACGGTTGGAGGCCGCGGGCCTCGAGGTGGTGCTCACGCGAGACGACGACACCTTCGTCAAGCTGGAGGACCGCGCGAAGCTGGCGAACCAGAAGAAGGGAGACCTCTTCATCTCCATTCACTGCAACGCGGCGCCCGGCGACAAGCTGCGCGGCATCGAGACCTATACGCTGAACACCTCGTCAGACCGCTACGCGATCCGCCTCTCGGCGCGTGAGAACGCCACCACCGAGCGCGGGGTGGGAGACCTCCAGTACATCCTCGCGGACCTCGCCACCCGCGCGAACACCGGCGAGTCGTCGCGGCTGGCGGAGTCGGTGCAGCGCACGCTCGTGCGCAACCTGTCGGCTGACTACAAGGACGTGAAGAACCTGGGCACCAAGGAGGCGCTCTTCTTCGTGTTGCTGGGCGCGAAGATGCCCGCGATCCTGGTGGAGACCTCGTTCCTCTCGCACCCCGAGGAAGAGAAGCGCCTGGCCGACGACACCTACCAGACGAAGGTGGCCGACTCGATCGCCGAGGCGGTGAAGAGCTTCCTCGAAGAGCGCATGGCGCAGCTGGACTGACGCGAAGGCCCCGGGCCGGGGCCCGCGCGCTTACGGGGTCGAGGGCGGGACGGCCTTCAAGATGCCGCCGCCCGCGGTGCCCAACCAGATCTCGTTGGTGGAGCGACCGAAGAGCGAGAGGCCGCGCTTGTCGGCGCCGGAGTCGACCAGGGTCCAGTTGATACCGTCGAAGCGCTGCATGAAGCCCGCGCGGCCCTGCTCAGGACGGGTGATGCCCGTCATGTAGAGGTTGTCGATGCGGTTGCCCCACACCGCGTGCGCCACGTCGATCTGCATGTCGCCGGCGGTCTGCTGCTCCAGCAGGTTGGCGGTGTTCCAGTACCCACCGAAGAGGCGATCTCCGTAGGCGAAGCCCTCGCCCTGGCCCGGGCTCCAGACCGAGAGCCACTCGGAGTCGACGTTTTCGTTGGCGTGCAGTGTCCAGCCGGCGTCGGCGCTCAACGTCGTCGAGGCCAGGGTCATCGAGCCGGCGACCCACACCTCATCGGGCGTGGGGCAGTGCAGCGCGGCGAGGTGTCCCAGCCCGGTGGCGCCGGTGTACGTCAGCCCGTCGGCGTTGCCGGAATAGATGCCCGACTTGATGCCGCCGTCGTCGAGCTGCGCGGCGTCGCCGACCGCCCAGAGGACGTCGCCGCACCACACCAGCTTGCGCAGCGGGCCGGCCTGCTCGATGACCGGCAGGGCCGCCCAGCTGGTGCCGTTCCACTTGAGGGTCGAGTTCTCGGTGGCCACCAGCACCTCGTCGTCGGCGCGGGCCACCAGGGCGGTCATGGGGGCGGTGGCGGTGGGGAGCGCGCCCAGGGGCACGAAGCCGCCGTCGGCGCCGCGGTGGCGAACGGTGCCGCGGGTGGCCTGGCAGCGCACGTTGGTGCACTCGTTCACCGCGGCGAAGAGGTCGCTGTCGGTCACCGCGAGGTCCACCACGTCGCCCTGGAAGCCGTAGGAGACCTCCCGGAACGTCTGCTGGTTCGACTGCCACTCCCAGACCGCGCCCTGCGTCGAGGCGGCGCCGCCGCCGAACACCGCGAGGGGGATCTGCTGGCCCCGCAGCTCGTCGAAGGAGAACTCGCTCCACTCCAGCCACACCGTCAGCACCAGGCCGCGGCTCGCGCTGGGGGTGAGGGCCTCGCCGACGATGAAGGCGCGCTCGTCGAAGAGGCCCATGGCGTGGATCTTCGCGAAGCCGGGGCTGAGGGGCATGGCGACCGAGGTCCAGCCGGTGGTGGTGGTGAAGTGCCACAGGCGATTGCCACCCACGGCCCAGGCCTCGCCGGTGACGTCGACCAGCGCGCCAGCCTGCAGGAGCACCGTGAGCGACGACTCGTAGAGGGAGTCCCACACGCCGCGCACCGGGTCCCACTGGTACAGCGAGCCCTTGTCTCCGACGATGACGAAGCCGCCGAGGCCGTCGCCCTTCACGTCGAGCACCTTCTCCCAGGTGGGGTTGGCGTCGAGCACCCACTCGTTGTTCCGGTAGAAGAGCGCGTTGTTGTCGCCGCCGCCGCCGATGGCCAACCCGCTGGTGCCGTCGAACCACACCCGGTGCAGCTCCCGGATCTGCTGGCTGGCGAAGGAGCGGAAGGTGGGCGCTCCGTTGTTGAGCTCCAGGAACAGCGCCTGCCCGCGGGAGGTGCCGATGGCCACCGCGTCTTCCAGCGAGGTGCCGGCGACGCCCTTGATGGTGGTGAGCGGCAAGGAGGCCACCCGCTGCCAGCCCCCGTCGGCCTCGAGCAGCACCGTGCCGTTGCCGCCGGCGTACAGCGTCCCGAAGGGCGTGAAGGCGCCGAAGTGCAGGTCATTCACCGTGGGGAACGGGTTCTGCGACTCGAAGGTGAAGGGGCCCACGGTCTCTCCGCGCACGGAGACGGTGGCGGTCTGGGGCGGGGTGGTGCTGGTGAGGGTGACGGTCACCGTGGCCACGCCCGGGTCGAGCGCGGTGACCAGGCCGTCCTGGTCGATGGAGGCCACGCGGGGCGGCACGATGTTCCACTCGAGCGGCACGTCGGCGATCTCGGTGCCGTCGGGGGCCAGCACCCGGGCGGTGAGCTGCCGCTGCTCGCCGGGAGAGAGCTGCACCTGCGCCGGCGTCAATTCCACCCGCGCGATGTTGGGCTGCGTCGGCGCGCTCACCCAGAACAGGCCACCCTTGTCGGTCTTGCCCTCCACCCGATCGAAGGGGATGAGCACGTCGGCCACCGAGACCTGCACGCCGGGCAACGTGGCGTAGGCCTCGGTCGTGGTCTGGCGGCGCAGGTCGAAGGTGTTCAAATCGACCCCGGGCGGGATCAACGAGGGGTCCCACGTCATGTAGATCGTCAGGGGCACCGCGGGGGCGATGTCCGAGGGGGTCAGCCGACAGCCGGCGCTCACCCGCGCGCGGTCGGGGACCGCGGGGATGCCGTCGTCGACGCGGCGCACCATGAGGACGGTGTCTTCACTGAAGGCGCCCGCCGGGATCTGCAGGGAACAGGCGGGGCGGACGAAGATGCCTCCCTGCCCGGCGAGGACGACGATCTCGTCTGGATCTCCTGCGTCGACGCTGGCGTCAGGCACATCGATGATGGGGCACGCCGTGAGGAAAAAACCCAGTGGAAGCAACCAGTTCAAGCGCGTCATACGGTAGGTACTCAGCTCCTTCGGCCTTACAGGAAGAACGATGTGGGCACCCTAGCCACAAATGGTGCGGAAATCTCGCCCTGGGGTTGAACGTTCAGCCCGCCGCGTTACCACGACGGGTATCTATGCGTTCCTCCTTTCTTGCCGCACTTCTCCTGCTCTCGCCGACGCTCTCCCTCGCCGAAGGGGCGCCCGGACAACCCCTGCCTTCGCTGGCTCCGCTGATCGACTCCGTGAAGGGCGCGGTGGTGTCGGTCGACGTGGCCCGCAAGCCCTCCGCCGAGAGTCAGGCGTTGCTGGACCGCTTCCGCCGCCAGGGCGCGCCCGTGCCGGAGCAGCCGCTCAACCAGGGCACCGGCTCGGGCTTCATCGTCGACGCCGCCGGGCTGGTGCTGACCAACAACCACGTGGTCGACGGCGCGGTGAAGCTCAAGGTGCGCCTCGACGACGGGCGGAGCTTCGACGGCGAGGTGCTGGGGCGGGATCCGCTCACCGACGTGGCGCTGGTGAAGCTCAAGGGGAACCCGACGGCGCTCCCGGTGGTGAAGCTGGGCGACTCCGCCGCCATGCGCATCGGAGACTGGGTGGTGGCCATCGGCAACCCCTTCGGGCTCTCGCAGAGCGTCTCCGCGGGCATCATCTCCGCGTCGGATCGACAGATCGGCGCCAGCCGGTACGACCAGTTCCTCCAGACCGACGCCGCCATCAACCCCGGCAACTCCGGCGGCCCGCTGTTCAATCTCCGCGGAGAGGTCATCGGGATGAACACCGCCATCGTGCAGACCGGCACCGGCATCGGCTTCGCGGTGCCCTCCAACCTCATCAAGGCGGTGGTGCCGCAGCTGGAGCGCGCGGGCGCGGTCACCCGGGGGTGGCTCGGCGTCGGCGTGCAGGACGTGTCGCCGGCGCTGGCCAGGGCGCTCAAGGTGCCTCAGCGCGAGGGCGCGCTGTTGACCCAGGTCAACGCCGGGAGCCCCGCGAGCCGCGCCGGACTCAAGGAGGAGGACGTGGTGGTGTCCATCGACGGCGAGAAGGTGACGTCGGCCAGCGCGCTGACCCGCACCATCGGCCTCAAGCGGCCGGACGCCACGGTGTCGTTGGCGGTGGTGCGCGCCGGCAAGCCGCTGACGGTGAAGGTGAAGCTGGGGACCCGCCCCGACCTGGAGAACATCGGTGACACCCGGCCCGCGTCGGCGCCTGACGAAGACTCGCATCGCCTCGGCATCTCCTTCCAGGACATCGACCCCCGGCTGGCCGAGGGCACGGGACTGCCGCGTGCGGGCGCGCTGGTGGTGGCGGTGGCCTCGGGCTCGGTGGCGGAAGAGGCGGGCTTCGCGCGGGGCATGGCCATCGTGGAGCTCAACCGCAAGCCCATCTCCAACCGCGACGGGCTGGCCGCGGCCTTCGCGCAGCTGAAGACCGGAGAGGTCGCGCTCTTCCGGGTCGCGCTGCCGGGCTCCTCGGGGCGACAGCTGCTGGCGCTCGAGGTGCCGTAGCGTCAGCGGGGCCGCGCGAAGATGGGGGCCCCCGCGGTCGGGCCGGTGAGCCAGGTGACGATGTCGCGCAGGTCGGTGTCGTTGAGGCGCGTCATGCGGGTGGGCGGGCACCCCACGCTCTGGTGCCCGTCGATCCAGCGCACGCGGCGCACCACCCACTCGGGCTCATACAGGCCCTGCTGCAGGGCGGGCGCGGCCCGCGCGCGGTCGTGGCAGACGCCGCAGTGCAACGACTGCTTCTTCGCGCCGGCCTTCGCGTCGCCGCGCAGGAGCTCCGACACCGGGGACTCCATGGTCCGGTACAGCGTGGAGTAGTAGTAGTCGGGCGCGGGATCCGGGCTGAGGACCTTCAGGTACGCCTCCAGCGCCGCGCGCTCATCGGGGCGCAGCCCGGCCTCGTCGACGAACTTGCGCACACAGATGTCGCTCGCCGCCCCCACCGTGCGCGCCAGCCCGCCCCAGAAGTGAGGCCGCTGCGCGGAGTTCCAGACCGTGCTGGCGGGCCTCACGTAGCCGTCGGCCTGCTTGAGCCCGGCGCGCTCGTCGGTGTTGGCGTGACAGTGGGTGCAGGCCAGCCGGCGCTCGCGCCCGGGGAGCTCCGAGAAGAACAGGGTTTCTCCCGCGCGCACCAGCGGATCCGGGTGCCTGGCCAGCGGCCGCGGGGACACCGCCGTGCGGGGCGTCGGGCGCGCTGGCCGCTTCACCTTCGCCGACGCCGGCAGCACCGCGCTCACGGTGGGGGCGGGCACCTCGGGGGGCGGCTCCACCTGCTGCGCTGACGCGGGCCCGCCCGGGGTGGGCGCCGCGGGGACGAAGAGCACCTTGAAGCGCACCTCCGCGGTCTCGCCGAGCTTGAGGAAGAGCCGGCGCGGCCGCACGATGCCGTAGTCGGAGAAGGGCACCTCGAGGGTGCCCGCGACCCACAGCCGCTGCGCGTCGTCGAGGGTGAAGCGCACCGGCACCCGCATCGCGCGGCGGCGCCCGTGGAGCTCGAAGGTGCCGATGGCCTCACCGTCGGCCTCCTGGCCGGGCGCCAGCGCGTTGCGCGAGGTGCGCTCGATGCGCTCGATGGTCAACAGCGCGTGGGGGAAGCGCGAGGTCTCGAGGAACTGCACCCGCATGTCGTCGTCGCGCTGGTCGATGCCAGTCTTCAAGGTGTCGAGCGCCACCGCCACCGCGCCGCTCACCGCGGCCAGGTTGGCGGGGTCGAGCTGGAAGGAGCCCGAGACGTCGCGGGTGACGCCGGAGACGTCGTCGAGCGGCCCCTGCACGGTGAAGCGCACCTCTCCGTGCGGGCGCGGGCCCACCACCCACGGCGCGGCGGTGGAGAGCGGCGCGGCGAGGCTGGCGATGCACAGGAGCGTTCTCACCATGGCTTCACCTCACGTCGAGCAGCACCCGGGTGCCGCTCAGCAGGTCGACCGCCGTCTTCCGGTCCGGGTTCAGGAAGCGGGTCAGACATCCGGGGAAGGTGGGCAGGGCCAGCGCGCTCGCGGCCACCGCGAGCGTGAGCACCCGGGCGTCGTCGGCGCTCGAATACACCGCCCCGAGGAGCAGCGCGGTGGGCAGGGTCCAGGCGTGCTGCAGCGTGCCCCGCGCGGCGGCGCGCAGGAGGCTGGGGCGGAGGTCGGGGTCGCGCCGGAGCTTGAGGCGCATCAGCCACTGGCCGGGGCTGGCCCCGAGCCACGCCACCCCCAGCAGGTACCACGGCGGGAGCAGCGCGAAGGCCCAGGCGGCCTGCTCCGCGCCGAACATCCACGCCAGCCAGGTCGACGGCGCGAGGTCGATGAGCCAGGCCAGCACCCGCATCACCGCCGGCGCGGGGACGATGGGC
>CALNBU010000317.1 GCA_937875615.1 uncultured Archangium sp. | reverse complement strand
GCAGACCCAGGACATGTCGCGCACCGCCCGCGACGTCTCCACCCGCTCCGAGCGTCAGGTCACCACCGGGCGCGAGCTCTCGGACGCGGTGCTGAAGCTGACGGCGGCCATCGACGAAATCCGCAAGGCGCAGTCGGTGCTCCGACAGGGCGACGCGGCCATCAGCGAAGAGATGGCGGAGGTGCGGGAAGACGCGCAGCGGGTGGTGCACAGCGGCGACGCGCTGGGCCGCGCCGTGGAGCAGCTCACGCACGAGGCCGAGACGCTGGAGGCGGAGGTGTTCCGCTTCAAGCTCCCGCAGGCCCGGCCCGGAGGCACGCTGCAGGTCGGCCTGCACCGCAACGTCACCATCGACGAGACCCGGGGCTTCGACCCGCTCTTCACCGTCGACCTCCAGATTTCAGAGCTGTCGGGCTCGCTGTTCTCGACGCTGGTCCGCTACGAAGACGGCGCGCTGGTGCCTGACCTCGCCGAGGCGTGGGAGGCCGACCCCACCGGCCGCCGCTACCGGCTCTCGTTGCGCAAGGGCGTCACCTTCGCCGACGGCGTGTCGTTCACCGCGGGCCACGTGAAGGCGCACTTCGAGCGGCTGCTGTCGCCCGCCTCCGCCGCCCCTGACGCGGTGCTGTTCAAGGACATCACCGGCGCGCCCGACTACCTCCGCGGCGAGACGCGCTCGGTGCAGGGCATCGAGGTGCTCGACGAGCGCACCATCGAGTTCCGCCTCGACGAGCCCCGCGCCTTCTTTCTCCGCACGCTGGCGCTGCCCGCCACCGGCATCACCCGGGCCGAGGGGGGGCGGGTGTTGGGCACCGGCCCCTCCCGCATGGTGTCGGCCAGCTCCACGCAGGTCACGTTGGAGCGCAACCCGTCGTACTACGCGCCGGGGCTGCCGCTGCTGGCGAAGCTCGACTTCCGGCTCTACGCCACCCGGCGCTCCGCGCTGGAGGCCTTCACGCGGGGTGAGGTGCAGCTCGTCTCGTACCTGCACGCCGAGAACCTGCGCGAGCTGGGCCTCGACCCCTCGCTCTCGCTGACGGTGAACACGCCCTCGGTGTGGTTCCTCGCCTTCCACGCGCGCGCCGCGCCGTTCGATGACATCCGGGTGCGGCGGGCGATTCGTGCCGGCCTCGACGTGCGCGGGCTGGTCGACACCTTCCACCTCGGCGCGCGGGTGGCGCGCTCGTTGACGCCGCCGTCGTTGTTGGAGGTCGACCGGGTGCACGAGCCCCGCAGCGACGTGTCGCTCTCGCGGCGGCTGCTGGCGGAGGCGGGGCACAGTCGCCTCAGGTTGACGCTGCACTACCCGCCCGACCGCGACACCCGCGAAGAGGACAAGGTGCTGTTCCGCCCGCTGGTCGACGCCGGGCTGGTGGAGCTGGTGCACGTCGAGTCACGCGACTTCTGGGACCGCGTGCGTGAAGGTCGCCTCGGCATCTACCGCGGCAACTGGATTGCCGACGTGGCCGACCCCGACAACTTCCTGCACCTGCTGCTCAACTCCAAGGCGCAGAGCTACTGGCCGGTGGGCCACACCAACGGGGAGTTCGACCGCCTCACCGACGAGGCGCGCGTCACCGTCGACCCCGGGCTCCGCGAGCAGCTCTACCGCAAGGCGGAGGGGCTGGTGCGCGAGGACTGCGTGATGGTGCCGCTGTACCACGAGCGGTTCCACGCGGTGGCGGGCCCGGAGCTGCAGGGGCTGCGGCTCCACCAGACGCCGCCGCAGGTGCGCTTCGAAGACATCTGGTTGGGTTGAAGGAGCGCTACGGCAGGTCCCAGACCTCGACGGTGTGCGCCATGAAGCGGGGCACCAGCACGCGGCGGCGCTTGCTGTCGAAGCCCACGTCGGCCGGCGCCTCCAGCTCGCCCTGCACCTTCTTGAAGGGGCCGCCGGGCTTGCCGCGGAAGAGCGCCTTCTCGCCCCAGCTGGAGATGAGCAGCTCGTCGCCCACCGCCACCAGCCCGTCGAGGCCGCCGTTGGGGAGCTGCGTCACCTCGCCCACCTTCGCGCCCGACAGGTCGTAGCGGTGCAGCTCGTTGGCGCCGAAGGTGACGAAGTACACCGCGTCGGCCGTCACCAGCAGCCCGTTGGGGCCGTGGAGGTCCTTCGACTTCACCAGCGCCTTCGCGGTCAGCTTCTTCCCCGGCGTCACCACCCACACTGCGTCGGTGCCGGTCGGCTCGAACTTCGCGTTCAACGCCGAGTCGGACACGTACAGCTTCCCGTCGGGCCCCGCGGCCACGTCGTTGAGGAAGGTGGCGCCGGCGATGCGCACCTCGCCCTTCGGCGCGCCCGTCTTCCGGTCGAAGGCGCGCAGGGTGTCGATGTCGGCCACGTACAGCACGCCGTCGAGGAGCGCGCTGCCCTTGGGGGCGTTCAGCTTCACCTTGCTCCGGCCGCCTTCGATGAACTTCGCCTTCAGCACGGTGCCGTCGGGCGAGAGCTCGGTGAGGTAGCCGTTGTTGTCGCGGTCGAGCGGCGCGCCGTTGATGTTGCTGACGAGGTAGGTGTCGCTCTGCGGGTCGTAGAGCACCGACTCCGGCGTGGCCAGGCCTTCGCTGAAGGTGACCGCCGGCGCGGCGACGCCCGCGTCCTGCGCGAACACCGCCCGGGACACCAGACAACAGACGACGAAGAGCTGCTTCATGGTTCGACTCCTTGCGGGGCGACTACTCGAAGGGAATCACGCTGACGCGCTCGCCGGGCTTCACCTTCAGCGCCTCGCGCGCGGCCCGGGGCAGGTAGACGCGCTGGTCGTCCCAGCGGACACGGGTGCGCACCGCGCGGAAGCGGTTGGTGCCGCGCTCGCGGGAGATGCCCACCAGCACGTCGGGCGACTCCAGCTCCCAGTAGTCCTTCCCCACCTCGGCGGTGCGGTAGTTGCGCATCAGCGACACCTCGCTGAGGTTGGCCTCGAAGTGTGGCCCGCCGTCGAAGGGGTCGATGTGGTCGACGTAGCGGAAGCCGATGCGCTCGAGCATCCGGCGCACGCCCGCGGTGTTGGGGCCCACCTCACCGATGATGCGCTGCGCGTTGGCCGGGAACAGCGTCACGTAGAGGTCGGAGTTGGGGAACAGCTCCTTGATGAACTCCTTGTTCTGCCGGGAGAGCTTGTCGGCCTCGGTGTAGTCGAGGCCGGTGAACTTCTTGCCGATGCTCTCCCACAACAGCGAGCGCCCGTCGGCCATCAGCGGGGGCAGCAGCTCGGCCAGCACGCGCTCACGGAAGTCGGGGCGCCGCATGCTCATGAAGAGGAAGCGCACGTACGAGAGCTGCTTGCCGGGCTTCTCGGGGCCGCTGCGCAGCGGCGGGTCGACCACCAGCCCGCCGATTTCCGTGGGCCCATCGTAGTTGTACCCAATGGAGAGCACCTTGTGCCTGAAGTGCTTGTCGAGGGTGGCCGAGTAGTGCTCGGCCTGCGTCACCTGGAAGTAGATGTGTGGCGCCTCTCGGGTGCCGTGCTGGGCGATGATCATCGAGGTGCCCACCAGGGTCCCGTTGCGGGTGTCTTCCAGCACGAAGAGGTACTCGCGCTCGAAGGGGTCGAAGAGCTTCCCGGAGAAGCTCCGCACCGACTTGTCGATGATTCCCTTCAGCACCTCTTCGTTGTCGGGGAGGTTGACGCTGTTGAGCGTCCTGGCGAGCCGCTTCAAGCCCACGAGGTCCTTCCTCGCTACGTCGCGAAGCAGCATCATGTGTAAGCCTTTAGCTGACACCGTGAAGGGGAGCTAGGTTTGCTTCACCATGCACGAGGCCACGAGATGGTTGGAACACCAACTTTCTGACATGGAGGAGGCGCTCGCCGCGCTCGTCTCGCTCAACTCCCATTCACACCACCGTGAAGGCGGACAGCAGGTGGTGACGCTGCTGACCTCGCTCTTCGCGCTCGAGGGGCTGGAGGTGGAGCGCGTGCCCAGCACACGCTTCGCCGACCACCTGGTGTTCCGCAGCGAGGGCCGGGGCGCGCCGGTGGCGTTGCTCGGTCACCTCGACACGGTGTTTCCGCCGGGGACCTTCGAGGGCTACCGCGTCGACGGTCCGCTGCGGCGCGGGCCCGGGGTGCTCGACATGAAGGGCGGGTTGGTGGTCGTCGCCTGGGCGCTGCGGAGCCTGGCGCGCACGGTGGGCCTCGCCGCGCTGCCGTCGCTGCGGCTGGTCATCGTCTCCGATGAAGAGGTGGGCTCTCCCGAGGGCGCGCCGCTCATCGCCCGGACCATCGAGGGGTGCGCCTGCGCGCTGGTGTTCGAGTCGGGCCGCGCCAACGACGCCATCGTGACGGAGCGGAAGGGCACCGGCTC
>CALNBU010000316.1 GCA_937875615.1 uncultured Archangium sp. | reverse complement strand
GGGCCTGGTGGTGGGGTGGCGCGGCGGCGCCGGGCCGCGGCAGGCCGTCGAGGGGCGCGGCCTCCGGGTGCCCGGCCGCGCCCGCTGGCTCAAGCTGCACGACCTGACCGGGGCGTGGGTCTTCGTGGGTTTGGTGGTGTCGGCGGCCAGCGGCATCGTGCTGGCCAAGCCCGATTGGTTCGGCGGCAAGCTGGGGAGGCCGCCGCCGACCTCGGCGCGCGTCGACTTCACCCGGCTCACGGCGGCCCTCGCGGGGCAGCCCTTCAAGGACGTGCGCGTGGCGCCGGACGGAGAGCGGGTGGCCATCCCCGAGTCCTTCACGTTGACAGCGAAGCCGCCGCCGCCCACCACCTTCGTCAGCACCATGCGCACGCTGCACGAAGGGCACTACGGCGGGCCGCTGGGGACGGTCATCATCACGCTCTGTGGCCTGGCGTTGCCGCTGCTGTTCATCACCGGGTTGCGCTCATGGTGGCTGGGTCGGCGACGCGCCGCGTCCTGACGCGATTTCCGACCCCTTCACCGGCCCGTTGCACCGGCGACGGGCTGGGCTACGACGCGCTCACCGCACATGCTCGAACTCTTCAGCTCACCCGCGACGTGGTCCGCGCTCCTCAGCCTCACCGCCATGGAGGTGGTGCTCGGCATCGACAACCTCATCTTCATCAGCGTGCTGGCGGGGCGACTCCCGGAGTCGCAGCGCAACCTGGTGACGCGGGTGGGCATCGGCGCGGCGCTGGTGCTGCGCATCGGCATGCTCTTCGGCATCAGCTGGGTGATGCAGTTGACGGCGGTGCTGTTCAACGTGGGAGACCACGGCGTCACCTGGAAGCACGTCATCCTCTTCGCTGGCGGGTTGTTCCTGATGTGGAAGTCCACCACCGAGATCTACGAGAAGGTGGAGCCCCCGCACGGCGAGGCGACGCCCTCCTTCTTCTCGGAGGGCGGGAGCGCGGCCGGGGCCATCGCGCAGATCATCCTCGTCGACATGGTGTTCAGCCTGGACTCCATCGTCACCGCGGTGGGCATGGTCGACGACGTCCCGGTGATGGTGGTGGCCATGCTGGTGGCGGTGGGCTCGATGCTGGTGTTCGCCGGGAGCATCGGGGCCTTCGTCGAGAAGCACCCGTCGATGAAGATTCTCGCGCTCTCGTTCCTCCTGCTCATCGGCGTGTTGCTGGTGGCCGAGGCGTTGGGCCAGCACGTCTCGAAGGGCTACATCTACTTCGCCATGGGCTTCTCGGTGCTGGTGGAGTTGCTCAACATGCGCTTCCGTCAGCGCTCGCGCCGCAGTCTGCTCCGGGGCGGTGGCGGGGCGTGAGGGCGCAGGTCCCGGGCGCACGCGTCGCCACAGTTCAGAAGTGAAGTGAGGAAGTGATGGACAAGCTGCAGGCGCTGCTCGACGACGGCATCATCGACGAGATCTACAGCCAGCTGAAGTCAGGGAAGGAGGCGGAGGTCTGGCTCGTCAGCCACCGTGGCGAGGCGGTCGCCGCCAAGCTGTACAAGGAGCGCGAGTTCCGCAATTTCAAGAATGACGCCGGCTACAAGGAAGGCCGTCAGATTCGGAATACGCGCACCCAACGCGCGATGAACAAGGGCTCGAAGTTCGGGCGCCAGGCCTCGGAAGAGGCGTGGAAGTCAGCCGAAGCGGACGCGATGGAGACGCTGCACAGGCTGGGCGTGCACGTGCCGCGGCCGGTGCTCTTCTACGACGGCGTGTTGCTGATGGAGGTCATCGGCGACGCGGAGGGCCGCGTGGCGCCGCGCCTGGTGGAGGCGACCATCTCACCGCAGCAGGCCGGGGCGCTGTACGTGCGGCTGCGGGGCGACGTGGTGAAGATGCTCGCCGCCGACCTCATTCACGGCGACCTGTCGGAGTTCAACATCCTGCTCGGCGCGAACGGGCCGGTCATCATCGACTTTCCCCAGGTGGTGACGGCCGCGAAGAACTCCCAGTCGGAGCAGTACTTCCGTCGCGACCTCGGCAACCTCCTGCGGTTCTTTTCGGGCATCGACCCGACGTTGCGCCAGAAGCACGAGCGCGACGCGGAGGACATCTGGCGCGCGTACGTGCGGCGGCACCTCTCGCCGCACTTCACGCCGGGCGGGCGGGCACCGCCGCCGCAACAGCAGCAGCAGGGCGGACGGCCGTCGCGTGGCGCTCAACCGCCGCGGCGCGGGCCGGCCGCTGGCGCCAGCGGCGCGCAGCGAAACGGTCAGCCACCCGCGACCAACGGGCAGCCACGGCGAGGTCCAGAGGTCAGCTTCAGTCGGTCTCCGGGCGGCGCGCCGCCGTCGTCGCAGCAGCGGCCTCAGCGCGTAAGCCAGCCCTCAGCGCACCACCCGCGTGGGCCCGCGCCCGCGCCGCCGTCGCGAGGTGGTGCAGCCCGTCGCCGGCCGAAGCGCCGCTTCTGAGCTCGGCACCGCGCGGACTTCACGGGAGCTGCGCGAGGAAGCGCAGCAGCGCCTCGGCCACGTGCTTCTGGCCCGCGGCGTTGAGGTGTCCGCCGTCGTCGGTGAAGCCGGGCACCAGGGCCGGCACGGCCTTGCCGCCGAGCTCGTAGGTCTGCGCGGTGCCGTCGCTGCGGGTCGACTCGACGGCGGCGAGGTCGAAGACCGGCTCGCCCTTGTACTTCGCGCGCAGCTGCTCGTTGTAGCGGTGGCGCACCGCGTTCTCGCGCTCACCCCACGGCGCGTTGCCCATCAGCCGCTTCAAGAAGGCCTTGGGGCCCGACTGCACCAACGTCAGCGGCGCGGTGACGTGCACGAAGGTGGTGGTGGGGTGCTTCTCCCGGAGCCGCGTCATCGCCGCGCCGTACGCCGCCAGCAGCGCGTCGACGTCGGTGGTGTCGGTGAAGTCGACGTAGCAGAGCTTGAAGAAGGCGACCTCGGCCTTGCCGCCCACCTCGTCCATGGCCTTCTCGAAGTCGGCAATCTTCGTCAGTGGCGCGTCGTTGCTCCCGACGAAGGTGTGCACCAGGCCCGGCTTCGTGAAGGCCTCGGCCGAGCGCGACTCGGTGATGACCAGCTTGCCGCGGCCCAGCGTCGCGACGCCCTCCAGCAGGTTGCTGCCCACCGACTGGTGGCCGAAGAAGATGCGGCGCTCAGCGACGCGGGCGAGGGTCTCGTCGGGAGCGGCCAGAGCAGACATGGACGCGAGCGCATAACACACCAGCAGAGCGTGGAGGCGGAGCATGCCGACGCTCCTAGTCCGCTCGAGGTGTCGAAGACCAGCGGGGAGGCTCCGCTGCTACAGCGGCACGCGGCGCATCACGTCACGGAAGGCCGGGGCCTCGTCGGGCCGCTTGGGGAGACCGCCGAGCCGGGGGATGCCCAGCCAACCTTCCAGCCGCTGCAGCGCCGCCTCGCGTTCGCCGGGCGAGAGGTCGGAGAGGCCGACGCCATGGTCGCCTCCGGGCACCACGTAGCGCACCGAGTCCGTCGCGCCGGTGACGCTGGCCATGCCTCCGGTCCAGGGGTCGAACTCACCGTAGATGAGGAGGAAGCGCTCGCCGTACGTCGACAGCCACGCCTGCACGTCGGGCATGGCGCGCGACTCGAAGCGCGGCAGCGGGAGCCCGGGCGGCAGGTAGGCGAGCGCGGTCCCGTCGGGGAGCTGGGGTGTGCCGAAGGCCGCGAGGTGCGCGCGTCGGTAGCCGGGCGAGCCGAGCTCGTTCTGCGTCTGGAAGCCGTAGGCGAAGAACGAGGGGTCTTGTTGGTGCTGCTGCGCGAGCGACTGGTCGGAGAGGCCCGTTCCCCAGTCGGCGGCGTTGGCGCCGATGTAGTCGCTGAAGGTGGGGTGCGTGACCAGGTTCTCATAGGCCGGGCACTCCGAGTCCTGCTCTCCGTACTGGAACATGCCCCAGGACCAGCGGCCGGTGGTGAGCCACAGCGCGTTGAGGGCGCTGCCGGCGCGGGCGTAGGTGCCGGTCATCTGCGGAGTGAACTCCGCGGCCCGCGAGATGACCTCGAGGTCCATGGTGTCGCAGGCCTGTCGACAGGTGGCGTACGCCGGTCCGCCCACTTGCCCGAGCCAGGCGTCGTAGCGGACGTCGCCGCGGCCGAGCGACAGCGGCGCGACGTAGGGCACCGTGGCCTCCACGTCGCAGGGGAAGAAGCGCCGGTGGTACATCGCGGTCATGCCGCCCTTGCTGTGGCCGGTGTTGACCCACTTCGCGGACAGGAGCGGGTGGAGCAGCTCCACCACGCGGTGGGAGTCCCAGGCTGACTGGAGAATGGTGAGCGTCTGGTAGTCGCCGCCGGTCTGCGGGGTGGAGTCGTCGAAGAAGCGGTGCTCCA